>JANMBS010000439.1:0-1509 GCA_031360525.1 Thermomicrobiales bacterium | reverse complement strand
AGTCGGCCGCGGCGACGTAGGGGTCCTCACCGAGGCTGATCGTCTCCTCGGTCGAGATGCCGGCCGATTCGAGCAGGTCGTCGGCCGCGGTCGGGGTCTCGCCGTAGCCCGCGGCTTCGCGGGCGGCGTCGGAGAAGGCCTGGTAGATGTCGGCGGGGTTGTAGAGCTCGACGAGCTCGGAGGCGGACTCGATCACCTCGGTCTCACTGACCCACTCCCCGGTGATGTCGTCCAGGTAGCGGCTCCGGCTGCGGAACGACAGGTCGGGCGCGATGGACAGATAGTCAGGCTCGTCGTCGATCAGCGTCAGGCCGCCGAGGACCGCGATCCGATCCTTGTGGTGGTCGAGGAAGCGGCGGAGCTGTTCGGTCGCCTGGACGATGAAATCCGAACGTTCGAGGGCGGCATCCGCCGCCAGCTCCCCGAGCAGGTCGTTGTGGCTATCCATGAGGGTGCCTCCGTTTTCTGTCGGGGAGAGTCTACGGGCGGTACTCGAGATCGGGGCCCATCCGTTCGCGCAGGAACATCGAGTGGTGGCGTTCGAAGATCCACTCGCCGGCGCGATGGCCGAGCGCGCGAGTGGCTTCGTCGGCCTCGAGCTTGTCGAGAGTGGCGTAGTCGGGCAGGTCGAGCAGGATCACGTTGTCGAAATCCCAGCCGTGGGCGACGTTGAACCAGCCGATGAAGCGGATCCCGAACTTCTTTTCGTAGTCCTTGACCTGCCTCGGGAAGATCGTGCGCATGAAGAACTTGAAATACGGGTCACGGCCGCGGCGAACACTGAAGTAGGTCGCGAGCACGGGCACCGGTGCGGTCCTCCTGGGCGACGGTCTCCCGGGCGCTGGCGCCCCGGCTGTCTATTGTCGCACGGGGCCCTCGGGCGGAGTGTCGTCGTCGGGCGGCGTCGCCCCGGCGTCCTCCAGTTCACCGACCGTCTTGGAGTCACTGGCCAGAGGGCGACGGCGGCCGCGACGATCCGCGGCGACGAGTCGCAGCAGGAAGATGATCGTCTGGCCCGTCACCAGCAGCAGGCCGATCACCGCGAAGAGCAGGGCCGCGCTGACCGGGAACGGCCAGTTCCAGACCACGGTGAGTGGCGTCAGGACGATGAAGAAGACCAGCACGACGAGCTGGATCCGGAAGCATCCGAGTCCGGGGCCGCGGGCCGGCTCGAGTTCCTCGCCCTTGTACTGGACGGGGCCGGTCGGGCGTGGGCGGCGCGGCGGGGTCGGGTCGGCTCGCGGGTCGACGGGTTGGTCGGTCACGAGGCTGAACGATACGGGAGTCGGCCTCAGGGCGTCGGCGGTGGATCCGTGGCCAGGCCGTCCACGACCTCCATGCCGGGAAGCGCGCGCAGGATCGACGGGCTCGCGATGACCTTCCACGAGCGCGATCCACCGCCCAGGACGATCCGATCACGAGCCATCACCCTGGCATCCACCCAGATCGGCAGGCCGGCCGGCAGCCCGAAGACCGTCACGCCGCCCATCGTCATGCCCGTGAGCGAAG
>JANMBS010000383.1:0-3027 GCA_031360525.1 Thermomicrobiales bacterium | reverse complement strand
ACGCGATGCGCTGTCGGCGCTTCGCTCGGTCCCGGGCCTGTTCAAACCCCGCTTCTCGCGCTCGCCCGCGTTCGCCTCCATGATGGCTGCCGCGGTGCTTGGTACGGCCCTCCTGGTACCAAACCCGCAGGACCTCGTGATCGCCCAGCAGCGCGACGTCCGCGAGGCCGCCGACCGCCAGGCCGACCGGCTCGAAGAGCTCGCCCGGGATCTCGAGGCGAAGGGCGCGGACGCGAACGACCCTCGGACCGAGCTCGCCAAGGAACTGCGTGACCTGGCCCGGCAACTGCGCCAACGCCCCGACGAGCTGGCGGTCAACCTTCGGCAGCTGGGAGCCGTGGAGAGCGAGGTCCGGTCCCGCATCGATCCCTCCTCGGAGCAACGTGCTTCTGCCATGACCTCGCTGGCCCGTTCGCTGTCTCGTTCGGCAACGGGCAATCAGCAGGCGAATCGCGATGGCGATCCGGAGAAGACGAAGCAGGACCTCAAGGATCTCGCCGACAAACTCGAGCAGATGACGCCCGAGGAACAGAAGGCCCTCGCCCAGGAGCTTGCCGGGATGGAGTCCACGGCCGCGGGTGCCGACAGCGGCGCGGCGACGGCCCTCCAGAACGCCGCACAGAGTCTCGCCCAGGGCGACACCGCCGGCGCGCGGTCGGCGCTCGACCGGCTCGGCGAGTCGATGACCGGCGCGCAGGCGCGGATCCAGACCAACCGCGACCTTGCCGCGGCCGCATCGCGTCTCCAGGATGCGCGGCGAGACCTCGCCGACGCCGGTCGACAGGGCCAGCCGCAGCAGGGGCAGGGTCAGGGCCAGGGCTCCCCCGCTCCGGGCCAGAGCCCAGGCCAGGGGCAAGGGCAGGGCCAAGGCTCGCCGGCTCCCGGCCAGGGGCAGGGTCAGGGTCAGGGCCAGGGGCAGGGTCAGGGTCAGGGCCAGGGTCAGGGCCAGGGGCAGGGTCAGGGCCAAGGGCAGGGGCAGGGTCAGGGGCAGGGGCAGGGGCAGGGCGCCATCGGCGGTGGCGGCTCGAGCGCCCGGAGCCTCGGCCAGGGGAATGGCGGCAACGGCGCGGCCGGTCCGCCCCGCGGAGCCAACCGCGCTGCCGAGCTTGGAGCGGACGCCTCCTCGGTCTTCGCGCCATTCGACCGCGTGGGGAAGCCGGGCGACCCGTCCTATGTCGCGGGCACCGGCGGCGACGGGCAGACCCAGCAGGGCAGCCAGACGGGCACCGGCACCGACAACGGGGCGCTGACGCCATATCAGCAGGTCTACAGCGATTTCCAGAGCTACGCCCAGACCTCGCTCGATCGCGGCTACGTGCCGCTGTCGGTCAAGGACTACGTGCGGGACTACTTCAGCTCACTCGATCCCTCGAACTAGCCGACAGCGACCGATCCGATGGTCGGCGACCACAGCAGCCGGAGGCCTCATGGAAGCGCCCGTCACCGACTCCACTCCGCGCCTCGCACCGGAGGCCTTCGCGGAACGCGCCCAGGCCATCGAGCGCGAGGTCGGTCGCGTCATCGTGGGCCAGCGCGATCTCGTGCGCCAGACGCTGACCGGCCTGCTCGCCAACTCCCATGTCCTCCTCGAGGGCGTACCCGGGCTCGGCAAGACGATGCTGGTGAGGACGATCGCCGACGTCATCGACTGCACCTTCAACCGGATCCAGTTCACCCCCGACCTGATGCCCGCCGATATCACCGGCACGAACATCCTCATCGAGGAGGGTGGCCAGCGCGTCTTCCGCTTCCAGCCTGGGCCGATCTTCGCGAACCTCGTCCTCGCCGACGAGATCAACCGCGCGACCCCGAAGACCCAATCGAGCCTGCTCGAGGCGATGCAGGAGCACCAGGTCACCGTCGCCCGCCAGCGCTTCCCGCTCGACCCGCCCTTCTTCGTGCTCGCGACCCAGAACCCGCTCGAGATGGAGGGGACCTACCCCCTGCCCGAGGCCCAGCTCGACCGGTTCATCTTCAAGGTCATGGTCCCCTTCCCGTCCGAAGAGGACCTGATCGCGATCATGGACCGCACGACGGGCTCGGAGAGCGTCACCGCGTCGAAGGTCTGCACGGCGGCGGAGATCGTCGAGATGCAGCGACTCGCGAGGGCCGTACCGATCGCACCGCACGTCACCGCGGACGCGGTCAGCATCCTCGCCGCGTCCCACCCGGACCAGCCGCGCGCGCCCGGACTGGTGCGGGAATACGTCCGCTACGGCGGATCGCCGCGCGGCGCCCAGGCGCTCGTGACGGCCGGCAAGATCTACGCGCTGCTCGACGGCCGGTTCAACGTCTCGACCGACGACATCCGGGCGGTGGCCATGCCGTCGCTGCGGCACCGGATCATCCTCAACTTCGAGGGCGAAGCGGAGGGCATCACCACCGAGGCGGCCGTTCGGGCGATCCTCGACGCCGTCGCCGTCCCGACCGTCGAGTAGCGACGCACCATGACCGAGCGGACCGGCCTCGATGCGGGGGGGCCGACGCCCACGGCCGTCGCCCCCGGTGGACGCCCGGTCTTTCTCCCGTCGGAGGTCGACCCGACGGTCTTCGATGAGGCGTTCCTGCGCCAGCTCGAGCGGCTCCTGCTGCTCATGCGCTCGCCCGTGCGGGGCGGCCTGAAGGGTGGCCGGCGCAGCGTCAAGCGCGGCCAATCCGTGGAGTTCGCCGACTACCGCGAGTACGCCCTGGGCGACGACCTCCGACAGCTCGACTGGAACGTCTACGCCCGGCTCGAGAAGCTCTTCGTCAAGCTCTTCGTGGAGGAGGAGGACGTCACGGTCACGCTCCTGCTGGACGCTTCGGCGTCGATGGCGACCGGCCATCCGGACAAGCTCACGTTCGCCAAGCGAGCCGCCGCCGCCCTCGGATACATCGGGCTCGCGAGCGAGGATCGGATCGCCGTCAGCGCCCTGACGGGGCGGGTCGCGCGCCGTCGGGCCGCCATGCGGGGTTCGGGGCGGGTCTTCCGATTGCTGGCGGACCTGTCCGCGATCGAGCCGGCTGACGGACCCACCGACCTCGTCG
>JANMBS010000319.1:0-2596 GCA_031360525.1 Thermomicrobiales bacterium | reverse complement strand
GTCGTCGGGGACAAGGCCGCGCTCGACTTGGAAGCCCAACGCCTGGAGACGCTCCCCGACCCTGGCCCCCGAAGTGTCCTCCCGCACGCCGGCGGCCGCGCCATCGCTGGCGGTGATGACGAGCGCGGAGCGGACCGGCGGGTCGGCCATCGCGGCTCTACCCCTTGCCCTTGTGCTTCGACCCCATGCGACCGGCCACGCGCGCGCCGGGGCCGGGCCGTGAGTGCGCCGGGGCCGCCTCCGACGGCGGGTCGTGACGGACCCACGTCCCGCTCTTGCCGCCGGTCTTGGAGACAAGACGGACACCCTGGATCTGGACGCCTCGCTCGACGCCCTTGACCATGTCGTAGATCGTCAGCGCAGCCACGGACGCCGCCGTCATCGCCTCCATCTCGACGCCGGTCTGGCCGGTCGTTGCGGCCTCGGCGCGGATGCGCAGGACGCCGGCGGCACGATCCGGGGTGATCGAGACGACCAGGTCGGTCAGGGCGAGCGGATGACAGAGCGGGATCAGGTCGCTCGTCCGCTTACCACCCATGACCCCGGCCAGTTCCGCCACGCCCAAGACGTCGCCCTTCGTCCCGCCGCCATCGATGACCAGGCTCAGGGTCTCCTGCGACATCGCGACCGCGGCCTCGGCGATCGCCCGCCGTGCGGTCATCGGCTTGTCGGAAACATCGACCATCCGTGGCCGGCCCGCCCGGTCCATGTGGGAGAGCCGGCGCCGTTCGGCGCGTGGCTGCGGTCTCGATTCCATCGGTTCCTCCGGGTGGACGTCAGGTGCGGGCGGCTAGGGGCCGGGTCGTGGCCATCATCATGCGCGGTCGAGCCACCAGAGCGCGACCTCGGCGCCGGCGGGGAGCGAATCGTCCGTCTCGGGGATCACCGCCAGGGCGTCGGCGGCGGCGAGAGCCGAGATGACGTGACTCCCCTGCCCGCCCGCGAGATGGACCGGGACGCGGCCGCGCCCGTCGCGGATCGGGGCGCCCGTCTCGTCACGGGCGGCCTCGACGCGGATGAAGGCCCGGCGGCCGTGGCTCTTGGTGACCGGCTCGCCCAGGACGCCTCGATCGACCGGTCGGAGCAGGTCGTGCCGGCCGGCGAGCGCCCGGATGGCCGGGCGGACGAAGAGCTCGAAGGTGACGGCCGAGGAGACGGGGTTGCCGGGGAGGCCGAAGATGAGCACGGGTGTGCCACCGCCGGGGCGATCGGCGATCCCGAAGGCGAACGGCTTGCCGGGCTGGACGGCGACCCGCCAGAGGTCGATGCGGCCGATGGTCTCGATGGCCGTCTTGACCACGTCGTACGGGCCGACCGAGACGCCGCCCGAGACGATCAGGGCGTCGGCGCCGTCGGCGAGGGCCGAACGCAGCCGGGTGAAGACATCGTCGAGGTCGTCGGTGGCGATCCCGAGGTCGATGGCCTCGCCGCCGGCCGCGGTCACGAGAGCCCGGAGGCCTGGGCCGTTGGCGTCGGGGATGCCCGCCGGACCGAGCTGCTGACCGGGCGCGCGGACCTCATCGCCGGTCGCGAGGACGGCGATGCGCGGCAGGCGATGGACGAGGAGCCGCTCGACGCCGGCGCCGGCCAGCAGAGTCACGGCCGCCGCGCTGATCGCGGTCCCGGCCTGAAGGAGGGTCGCACCGGCCTTGAGGTCGCTCCCCTCGACCCGGACGGAGCCGCCGGGCGGGACGCGCTCGTGGATGAGTGCCGCTGTCGGCACGGGTCCGGTCGCGTCGCGGCCGCGCGGGCCCGGGTTGCGTGCCGCGTCGAGCGGTGTTGTGGCTTCGACCGGGACGACAGCGTCCGCCCCGTCGGGGAGGCGCGCGCCGGTCGCGATGCGGGCGGCCGTTCCGGACTCGACCGTGACATCGGGCGCAGCGCCGGCCGCGATGTCGCCGATGACGCGGAGCTCGACGGGTTCGGTCTCGGTGGCGGCGGTGGTGTCCGCAGCCTGGATCGCGTAGCCGTCCATGGCCGAGTTGGGCCACGGCGGGAGCGAAACACGCCCGACCACGCTCTCGGCGGTGACGCGGCCCAGCGCGTCTGCGGGGGCGATCGATTGGGTGGCGACCGGATCGGTCGCGGCGAGGACCGCGTCACGCGCGGCTTCGACGCTGAGGAGTCCCGCGGCCGGCGGCGCGCTCACGAGCCGGGTTCCGGCATCGCCGCGACTCCCGGGGCCGAGGCGGGAGCGCCGTGGGCCGCGGCCCGGCGACCGGCACCGACCGCGACGACCACAGCGACCGCGATGATCACGCCACCGACCACCATCGCGGTCTCGTCCCAGAACGCGAACGGGAAGAGCTGGACGAGCCGATCCGTCGCCGGGTCGAAGAGATACGAGCCAGCCGGGAAGAAGATCGTATGGAAGAGCTCGAAGAGCCGGTCGAAGGCGAAAAACCCGACGACCCCGGCGATCACCACGCCGATCGACAGCCCGATCGCACCGCCGCGAACGGCCTGCCACCACCGGCGGCGGTCCGCGAACCGGCTAGCAGTCAAGAGCACCCCGCCGGAGATGACGGCGAGGGTCCACAGTCCGCGGAAGACCGATCGGACGTCGACCATGTGGGCCCGCTCGCGCTCGTTGAGG
>JANMBS010000261.1:0-10446 GCA_031360525.1 Thermomicrobiales bacterium | reverse complement strand
CCGAACGACGTCCCCATCACGCTCTACGACACGACCCTCCGCGACGGAACCCAAGGTGAGAACGTCACGCTGAGCCTCGCCGACAAGCTCCGTGTCGCCCGGATGCTCGACGAGTACGGCATGCCCTACATCGAGGGCGGTTGGCCGGGCTCCAACCCCAAGGACATCGAGTTCTTCGCGGCCGCCCGGACGATGCGCTGGGAGCGGGCCAAGCTGGCGGCCTTCGGGTCGACCCGGCACCGGTCGAACAAGCCCGGCGATGACCCCAACCTGCGCGAGCTGGTCGCCGCCGAGACCCCGGTCGTGACGATCTTCGGGAAGTCGTGGCTGCTCCACGTCATCGAGGTCCTGGGCGCCACGCCGGCCGAGAACCTGGACATGATCGCCGACTCGATCGGGTTCATCGCCGACCACGGCCGCGAGGCGGTCTACGACGCCGAGCATTTCTTCGACGGCTACCGTGCCGATCGCGATTACGCCTTGTCCACGCTGCGCGCCGCCCGCCAGGCCGGCGCCCGGACCCTGGTCCTGTGCGACACGAACGGCGGGACGATGACCAACGAGCTGGTGTCGATCATCGACGACGTGCGGGGCTCGCTCGACGGCGACCAGGACGCGCCCGCGGTCACCTGGGGGATCCACACCCACAACGACGCCGACCTGGCCGTCGCCAACTCGATGGCCGCGGTGGCCGCCGGGATCCGCCACGTCCAGGCGACCATCAACGGCTACGGCGAGCGGGCCGGCAACGCGAACATGGTCAGCATCCTGGCCAACCTCGCGCTCAAGACGCCGCACGTCCTGGTCCCCGCCGGAGGCGGCGACCTGTCCGGCCTGACCGAGCTCTCGCGTTCGGTCGCCGGGATCGCCAACATCACCCCGAACGACTACCAGCCCTACGTCGGGCGCTCGGCGTTCGCCCACAAGGGCGGGGTCCATGGGGCGGCCGTCGCCAAGGTCGAGCGGAGCTACCAGCACATCGACCCGACGGCGGTCGGTAACGCCGGCCGGTTGGTCGTCTCCGAGCTGGGTGGCCGGGCCAACATCTCGATCCGTGCCGAGCAACTCGGTCACCAGCTCGAGGGCGTCATCGACCCGCGCGATCTGTCGAAGCTGATCAAGCAGCTCGAGGCCGATGGCCTCGCCTTCGAAGGAGCCGAGGCGAGCTTCGAATTGCTCATTCGCCGCCACGCAGCCGACTACGTGGCGCCTTTCCGGATCGTCGACTACACGTGCCTCGTCGAGCAGCGCGACGGCCGCGAGATGCTGGCCGAGGCCACGGTCAAGGTCGAGGTCGACGGCGAGATCCTCCATACCGCGGCCGACGGCAATGGCCCGGTGAACGCCCTCGACGCCGCGCTGCGCAAGGCCCTCAGCGCGTTCTACCCCGGGCTCGATGACGTCCACCTGGTCGACTACAAGGTGCGCATCCTCGACGGCGGTGCGGCGACAGCAGCACGGACGCGGGTCATCATCGATTCGATGGACGGCGCCCGGACGTGGTCGACGATGGGCAGCGACACCAACATCATCGCGGCTTCCGCGTCCGCGCTCGCCGACTCCCTCGAATACGCGATCTGGAAGTCGGGCTCCGAGTTGCGGCGCCGCGACGAGCGCCATTTCACGACCGCGCTGGGTCGCGACGGTGCACCGACCACGCCGGCCGCACGCGGCGCGACCGCGACCCCACGGAGGTGACCCGATGACCGAGCCCCAGGCCGACTCCCTCCAGCTCGCCCGCTGGACCGCGACGTCGGGCAGCAACGCGCGCAGCCGTGGCGCGGTCGTCATCACCTCGGGCGATCACGAGTGGCGCGCATCGGCCGAGGGCAACGGGGCGATCGACGCGCTCTACCGGGCCGTCGACGAAGCGCTGGCCGGCGTCCTCACCGGGCATCCCCGACTGCTCGCCTACGACATCCATGCGCTCGGTGAGGGGGCCGACACGATCGGCGCCGTGACCGTCCGCATCGCGCCGCCGGACATCGGTGGCGAGCGGGGGAGCGGCGAGTACAACGGCGAGGCGCGTGGGCCGAACATCATCGCGGCCTCGATCGAGGCCTACATCTCGGCGCTCAACGCGTTGCTCGCCGAATCGCATTGGTCGGGCGCCACAGAGGCCGCGGGCAACAGCAAAGGTGTGGCGGTCTCGGCCGGCACGGCGCGTGAACAGCGCGCGGACCTCGACGAGGGGGAGGCCCCGCACGACACCACGGGCTGGTTCCAGAGCTGATGCCAAAGCGACCTGGTCGCCCGGCTTCGTTGCGTCACGAGGTCGTGTCCACGAGCAATGCGATCTGCAACGCCCGGCCGACGCCGTCGGCGGCACCCTGAGCCGACACTGGCGCAAGACCGGCCGATGAGTCCAGCCGCCGCGACCGAGCGGATCGCCTATGCCGGCGAGCCCGGCGCCTTCGCCGAGGACGCGGTGCTGGCCGCGTTCGGGGATGCCGAGCGGGTCTCGCTGGGCGGCTTTCGCGAGGTGTTCGAGATCGTCGCGGCGGGCGACGCCGCCGCCGGCGTGGTCCCGATCGAGAACGTCATCAACGGCACCGTCCGCGAGAACTACGACCTGTTGCTCGAGCACGAGCTCGAGATCCGCGGCGAGGTCGTCGTGCCGGTCGCGCTCTGCCTGGCGTCCCTCCCCGGGCAGCGCCTCGAGGACATCGAGCGGGTCTACTCGCATATCCAGGCCCTGGGCCAGGCGGAGGCGTTTCTGCGCCGCCGGCCATGGCAGCTGCTGACGACCTACAACACGGCCGGCGCCGGCAAGGCCATCGCCGATCGCAGCGAACGCGGCGCGGCGGCCGTCCTGTCGCCCCGGGCCGCGGGCCTGTTCGGGCTCGAGATCCTGGCCGACGGCATCGGCGACCTCCCGGGCAACCGGACCCGGTTCGTCGTCGTGGCTCGACCGGGGAGCGGCCCGCTCGCCCTGCGCACGACCGGGACGCGACATCGGACGACGCTTGTCGTCGCCGTCCGCAACGAACCCGGGACCCTGCTGGCCGTGCTGCGCGTCATCGCCGCACACGGCCTGAACATGCACAAGCTCGAGTCGCGACCGAGCCGTGAGCGTGCCTGGGAATATGTCTTCTGGATCGATCTCGACGGCGACGTCGCGGACCCCGCGATGGCGACAGCGCTCGACGAGCTTGCGACGGTGACGACGATGCGTCGCGTCCTCGGCTCATATCCGGCCGCGCCGGAGGGCTGAGGGATTCAGGCCGGACGGTTGCGCAACTCGTCGCGGATCTCGGCCAGCAGGGCCTCCTCCGCTGATGGGCCGGCCGCCTCTTCCTCCTTGATGAAGATCATGGCGATCAGGTAGACGACCAGCATCACCACGGCGAAGACGATCAGGGCGTTGAGGAAGAGGCCCCAACCGATGGCTACCTCCTCGCCCTTCGCGTTGGTGCCGAGCACGGTCTTGATCGAGGCGAAGTCGATGCCGCTGAGCGCCCAACCGATCGGCGGCATGATGATCGCGTTGACCAGCGTCGTGACCAGCGAGCCCAGCGACACGCCGATGATGACGCCGATCGCCAGCGCCAGGGCATTCGACTTTGTCAGGAACGCGCGGAAACCTCCCACGTCACACCTCCACGATCAGTGCTCGACGACCTTGGCGAGACCCTTGGATTCGACGATCCAGCCGGCGATCTCGGACTCGCTCGGGACCCGGCGGACGATGCTCGGCCGGGCGGCGACGACCTCCTGGAATGTGGTCGCGAGATTGGCCGCATTGCGGTTCGCGAGCTCGGACGGGGAGTCCACGCCGGCGGCCTCGAGCAGGTCGGAATACTCCGAGCCGACACCCTTGATGCGCATCAGGTCGACGTGGTTGACCCACTCGAGGATCAACTTGCTGCTGATGCCCGTCGTCTCCTCGAGCGACCGTCGCCCGGCCTTGTTGGCGCCCCGCTGGAGCAGTTGCTCGGTCGTGGACACGCCGGCCTTTGCAAGCTTCGCGGCCTGTGTCGCGCCGATGCCCTCTATGTCTTCGATCTTCAACGTTCGGTCCCTCCATCGTGTCGGCCGTCCATGGGCCTGCCCGCGTCCGATGATACGCTTGCCCGCCGCACGCGACACACCCCTGCGATCCCGGAGGACAGATGGACAAGGCGTTCCACGACGCGATGACGGCAGGCTACACCCTGACCGAACCCGGACTCGTTCTCGGCAGCCCGATGCTCGACGGCGAACTCGCCAACGACGCACGGGTCCAGGTCGCGCTCAGCATGCTGAACCGCCACGGGCTCATCGCGGGCGCGACGGGGACCGGCAAGACCAAGACGCTCCAGCTCCTGGCCGGTCAGCTGTCGAAGGCCGGCGTGCCCGTCTTCGTGGCCGACATCAAGGGTGACCTGACGGGTCTGGCGGCTCCCGGCGACGCGACCAACCCGAAGGTCATCGACCGCGTCGCGTCGCTCGGCTGGACGTTCCAGGCGTCGGGCCACCCGGTCGAATACCTGTCCCTGACCGGGAAGCTCGGCGCCCAGGTCCGGGCGACGGTCCATTCGTTCGGGCCGCTGCTGCTGGGCAAGGTCCTCGACCTCAACGACACGCAGACCTCGATCCTCGCCCTGATCTTCAAGTACTGCGACGACAACGACCTGCCGCTGCTCGACCTCAAGGACCTCCAGGCGACGCTCAAGTACCTGGCGTCCGACGAGGGCAAGCCGATCCTGGCCGAGTACGGCGGGATGTCGAGCGCGTCGGTCGGTGTGCTCCTGCGATCGATGATCGTCGTCGAGCAGGAGGGCGCCGACATCTTCTTCGGCGAGCCCGAGTTCGAGGTCGCGGACCTGCTGCGCACGACGCCCGAGGGCGAGGGGATCATCAGCATCCTCGAGCTGTCGGACGTCATGGACAAGCCGCGCCTCTTCTCCACGTTCATGCTCTGGATGCTCGCCCAGCTGTACGAGACGCTGCCCGAGGCAGGCGACCTGCCAAAACCGAAGCTGTGCTTCTTCTTCGATGAGGCGCACCTCCTGTTCGATCACGCGTCCGAGGCACTGATGGAGCAGGTCGAGCGCACTGCGCGGCTGATCCGGTCGAAGGGCGTGGGCGTCTACTTCGTGACCCAGGCCCCGACCGATGTTCCATCGCCGGTGCTCGCCCAGCTCGGCAACCGCGTCCAGCACGCGCTCCGCGCGTTCACGCCCGATGATGCCGACGCCCTGCGCAAGACGGCCCGGACCTTCCCGACGACCGAGTTCTACGACGTCGAGAAGACCATCACCTCGCTGGGCATCGGCGAGGCGCTGGTCACCGTCCTGTCGCCGAGGGGCGTGCCGACACCCCTTGCCGCCACCCGCCTGCTGGCGCCGGACTCGCTGATGGCGCCGATCGACGCCGTCGAGTTCCAGGGCCGGATCGCGACCAGCCCGTTCCAGGCCAAGTACGGGGCGACCGTCGACCGAGACAGTGCCTACGAACGGATCACCGCCCGGCTCGCCGCGGCGCGGACGGCGGCCGCCGAGGCCGCGATGCGAGACGGTGTCACGCCGACGACCGCGACCGGGATGAACACGATGACCCCGGCCCAGCAGCAGCGCGAGATCAACCGGCAGGCCAGGGAGATGGCCGCGGCCCAGCGCGCGGCCGAGCGCGAGCGCAAGGTCCAGGAGAAGGCCCAGCGCGACGCCGCCAAGGCCCAGCAGAGGACGATCGACAACGCCATCCGCACCGGTGGACGGGTCGTCACCTCGCGACTCGGGCAGGACATCGTGCGGGGCGTCTTCGGCACGCTCTTCGGCGGTGGGAAGAAGCGCTGATCTCGACCGGCGCACGGACCTGGCTCGACCCAGCGTGGCGAGCCGAGGCCGAGGCCTGGATCGCGGCGACCCTCGGCGGACTCGGGCGACGTATCAGCGGACCGATCGAGCAGCCGCACGTCCGGCCGTGGTCCACGGCGATGCGCGTCCCGACCGACGGCATCCCGGTCTGGTTCAAGGCGTCCGGCCCCGGCTCGGCGCACGAAGGGCCGCTGCTGGAGGTCTTTCGGCGCCTTGGTATCGGCCACGTCCTGTTACCGCTGGCCATCCATCCCGAGCGGCCGTGGCTGCTGTTCGATGACGGCGGCCCCACGCTGCGAGCCACGCGACCGGATGGCACCGGCGATCACGACCTCGAGGCCTGGGAACGGATCCTGCCCGAGTACGCGGCGCTCCAGCGCTCGGTCGAGGCGGAAGCGACGCGAGACGAGATGCTGTCTGTTGGCGTCCCCGACGGACGACCGGGACGGCTCCCCGGGGAGCTGGCACGGCTCCTCGACGATGACGTGGCCTGGGCCCGGATCACGGACGACGAGCGCGTCGCTGCCGACATCACTCGCCGGCGGCTTCGCGACACCCTCGGCGCGGTGGACGTCGCCGTCACCGAGCTCGAGACGGCCGGGATCGCAGCATCCATCCAGCACGACGACCTGCACGGCGGCAACGTCCTGGTCGGTCCCGAGGGCGACCGGTTCTTCGACTGGGGCGACGCCGTCTTGGCCCATCCGTTCTCGACCTTGACGACGACCTTCAATTCGATCGCCCATCACACCGGTCGTGCCCTGGACGATCCGGCTTTCGAGCGCCTTCGCGATGTCTACGCGGCGGCCTGGACCGATCGCCTCTCGGTCGACGACCTCGTTCGGGCCGTCGCGCTCGCGCGCGCTCTCGGCTGCATTTCCCGGTCGCTGTCCTGGGAACGCGCAATGAGCGGGCTGGAACCAAGCGAGATGGATGGGAACGGCGACGCGGTCGCGGGCTGGCTGATGGAATTCGACGAGCGGTTCGGCACGCTTACTCGATGACGAGATCCGCTGGGAGGTCGGGCTCGGGCGGATAAGCCGGCTTCAGGTCCGCCATGGTGTCGGCCAAGATGGTCGCCACCGCCAGGTTCCGGAACCAGTTGCGATTGGCCGGGATGACGTACCACGGGGCCGTCGCCGTCGACGTCTTTGAGATGGCTTCGTCGAAGGCCGCCTGGTAGTCGTCCCACAACTTGCGCTCGTCGAGGTCGCCCATCTTGAACTTCCAGCGCTTCTTCGGGTCGTCGACCCGGTCCTGGAACCGCTTGCGCTGTTCGTCCCGATCGATCGACAGGAAGAACTTGACGATGGTCGTGCCGCCCCTGGCCAAAGTCTCCTCGAAGGCGTTGATCTGGTCATAACGGGCCGACCAGACCTTGCGCGGCACGATGTCGTGGACGCGGACGACAAGCACGTCCTCGTAGTGCGATCGATTGAAGATCCCGATCTCGCCCTTCTGCGGCGTCCGTTTGTGGATCCGCCACAGGAAGTCATGGCCAAGTTCCTCGGGCGTCGGAACCTTGAACGACGAGACCGGGCAGCCCTGCGGGTTGAACGCCTCCATCACCTTGGCGATGGTCCCGTCCTTGCCCGCTGCGTCGATGCCCTGGAGGACGACAAGGACCGAATGCTTCGCCTCGGCCCAGAGCCGATCCTGGAGCGCCCGCAGCCGCTCCATCTCGAGCATGGTCTCCGTGACGGACGTCGCCTTGTCGCGGCCGAACGTGGCGTCGGCATCCATCCGTTCGAGGCGGACGCGCGAACCAGGCTTGACCCGGAGGGCGTCCCTGAGTGCGGGCGGCTTGGCCATCGTGGGACCTCGTTCGCGCGGGCGGGATGCAGCCCGGCTGTACGATGGCAACGTACCCCAAAGGAGACAGATCGGATGACCGTCGCTGCCGGGACCGAGCCACACAAGATCTTTCTCGCCGGCCGCTGGGTCGAGTCGCCAGACGTCCTCGAGATCGTGAACCCGGCCGATCCGTCGACGCCCGCCGGTTGGACCTACACCGCCACCGATGCCCAGTACGACGAGGCGGTCGAGGCCGCCGTCGCGGCCTTCGAGGAAACCCGCACGCTGCCGGCCTACGAGCGTGGCCGGATCCTGCGTGAGATCAGCGCCGGCATCCGTGCCCGGCGCGAGGAGCTGGGCCGGCTCATCGCGCTCGAATCGGGCAAGCCGATCCGCGACGCACTCGTCGAGGTCGACCGCGCCGTCTTGACCTTCCGCCTGGGGGCGGAGGAGGCCGAACGCATGACCGGCGAACTCATCCCGCTCGACTTGATGCCGGCGTCAAAGGGTCGGATCGGGATCACCCGGCGCTTCCCGATCGGCCCGATCGCGGCCATCAGCCCGTTCAACTTCCCGCTCAATCTGGCGGCCCACAAGCTCTCCCCGGCGATCGCGAGCGGCAACCCGATCGTCCTCAAGCCGCCATCCAAGGATCCGCTGACGATGCTCGCCGTGGCCGAGATCATCGAGGCCGCCGGGGTGCCGACAGGCTCGGTGTCGATCCTGCCGATGACCCGCGAGCTCGGTGACCGGATGGTCGCCGACGACCGATTCAAGCTGCTGACCTTCACCGGATCGCCGTCGGTCGGCTGGCGGATGAAGGAGCGCGCCGGGAAGAAGAAGGTCGTGCTCGAGCTCGGCGGCAACGCCGGGGTCATCGTCGACAAGTCGGCCGACCTCGACTGGGCGGTCAAGCGCTGCCTGGTCGGGGCGTTCGCCTATGCCGGCCAGGTCTGCATCAGTGTCCAGCGGGCGTTCATCCACGAGGACGTGTGGGGCGAGTTCATGGGTCGGTTCGTGGAGGGTGCCAGGGCGCTCAAGGTCGGCGACCCGCTCGATCCGACGACCGACCTCGGGCCGATGGTCGACGAGAATGCGGCCGGCCGGACCCAGCGCTGGGTCGATGAGGCGGTCGCCCTCGGCGGCACGCTCCTGCTCGGGGGAAAGGCGGACGGCACATTCTTCCCGCCGACGATCCTGACCGACGTGCCACCGACGGCCCAGGTCTGTTCGAACGAGGCCTTCGCCCCGCTCGTCGTCGCCTTCCCGTTTCGTGACTTCAACGAGGCGATCAGGGGCGTCAACGACTCGATGTTCGGTCTGCAGACAGGGGTCTTCACCAACGACCTGGCCGGCGCGTGGCAGGCCTTTGCGGAGCTCGAGGTCGGCGGCGTCATCGTCAACGACGTGCCGACGTACCGGATCGACCACATGCCATACGGCGGCGTCAAGGATTCCGGTCTTGGCCGGGAAGGCCTCCGCTATGCCATGGACGACATGACCGAGATCCGGATCATGGTCATCGCCCAGCCGGCCTGACGTCGCCCTCGGTGGTGCCGCGACGCACCACCCCGGACCGCACCTGACCGCCCACGCCTCCACCGGCGAGCGGGACCAACGTACGGCCGCGACTGGCTCCAACGTCCCGTGGCGGCTGGCCCTGCCGGGGCGATCAGATGACGTGAACCACCGGCCGACCGCCGCCCAGTGCCCGGTCGCGTCGGCGGCACCGCACCTGGGAGTCCGATGCATCGGCCGCACCCGAACCGGCTCGGCAGTCGAACGCGCCGGCTGTTGCTCATCGCGACGATCGCGTCGTCGATCGCGATGGTCGGCGCCGGGGCATACACGCTCGCCCTGTTCACCAGCAGCGCGACCAGCGCGGGCAACGCATTCGTCGCCGGTACCCTCGCCATCGGTGTCAGCCCCACGTCGGCCCTGATCACCCTGTCCGGGATGCTCCCCGGCGACTCGACGACCGGCACGCTGACGGTGTCGAGCACCGGGAACTCGACCCTGCGCTACGCGATGACCACTGCGGCGACGAACCCGGACGGCAAGGCGCTGCGCGACCAGATGACGCTGGTCGTGAAGACCAAGGACACGAACACCGCCGGGTGCGCCAACTTCAACGGCACGCAACTGTTCACCGGTACGCTCGCGCCGCAGCCATCGGCAACCCGGCGCAGGGTGCCCATGCCGGCGATCGAACGCTGGCCGGGGGCGCCAGCGAGGTCCTCTGCTTCCGGGCGACGCTGCCGGGCTCGACCGGCAACCCCTTCGCGGGAGCCGCGACGACCGCGACCTTCACATTCAGTGCCGAGCAGACCGCGAACAACCCGTAGATGGCGATGGATCAGCCCACTTCTACGCCCCGTCCGCGGCGCGGCCTCGCCCGGTTCGTTGCGGTCGCGCTGGTGATCCTCGTCGTCGGCTCGGGGAGCGGCTATACGCTGGCCAACCTGACCAGCTCGGCGACGATCGGTGCGAATGCGTTCACCACCGCGGCCTCGTTCGACACGGTGGCGCCGACCGTGTCGGCGACCGTGGTGGCGAAGACCGGTCAGTACTTCGCCGGGTTCACCAGGCAGGGCGGCACGTACTACGTCTATGCCAACGCCACCGACGGCGGCGTGGTCCCGAGCGGGATCGCCACGATCACGGCTGACGTCAGCGTGCTGACCGCCGGTGCGACGGCGGTCCCCCTGGTTGCCGGCAGTTATACGGTCCAAGGCGTCAACTACGGCTATCGCAGCGCGGCCCTGACCGTGCGCAACCCGCTCGCCGCGGGGCCGGAGACGTACACGCTGACCTCGACCGACAACAACGGCAACAGCAGGCTCCAGACCGGGTC
>JANMBS010000220.1:0-2395 GCA_031360525.1 Thermomicrobiales bacterium | reverse complement strand
ATGCCGGCCGCGACGTCGTCGGCGTTGACGTTACAGACGATCCCATCCGCGTCGCGGGCCAGCGGCGCCACGACCGGGACCTGGCCACCGACCAGGATCGCGTCGAGCAGATCGCGGCGCAGCCCGACGACCGACGCCACGAGCCCGAGCTTCGGGATCCGCTCGGCGATGAGCAGGCCGCCATCGACGCCCGACAGGCCGACGGCATCGACACCGAGGTCGCGCAAGCCCGAGACGAGCTCGGAATTGACCACTCCCCGGAGAACCGCGGCGGCCACTTCGAGCGACTGGGCATCGGTGACGCGCAGGCCGCCTTCGAACCTGGACGGGACGCCGAGGCGCTCGAGCCACTCGGTGATGCGCTTGCCGCCGCCATGGACCAGGACCACGGGACGTCGTCGCGCGACCGCGGCCACTTCCGCGAGGACCTGCGACTGGTCGGCGATGGTCGTGCCACCGAGCTTGATGACAAGGACTTCAGACATCGGTGTGGACCGTCCGCCTCATGTCGTGTATTCCGAGTTCTCGATCACATACGCCTCAGTGAGGTCGCAGCCGAAGGCCTCGCCACTCCCCCCGCCAAGACCGAGGTCCAGCGCGATGACGACTTCCGCCGCATTCATCGCCGCTCGGGCAGCCGCGCGATCGAAGCCGACCGGACCGCCCCGACCGCCGTCGTAGACGAGGTGACCAGCGATCCAGATCCGGAGTACCGCAGGGTCGAGCACGACCGGGCGACCGGCACGGGCCGTCGCTTCAGCAGCGGGCAGACCGGCCGCCTCGAGCACCGATGCGATGGCCAGCCGGGCGTTGCCGGCCGCTCCGGCCACGCGGCCCCAGTTCGGGTCGCGACCGTGGGCCGCGGCCTTGACCAAGCTCGACGAGACCACCGTCCGCGCCACGCCCCGCGCTTCGGCGTCGTCCCGGGCGCCCGTGACCACGGCCGTGATGAGCGTGCTGGCGCCCTCGCCATCGGCCGCCTGCTGGCGCGCCAGGTCCCGCGTGACCGCCTCGATCGCCCGCCCAAGGGTCGCAACCGCCGCGGAACCGTCCTCGATCGGGGCAGCCCCGGCTGCCCCGGACGCGAGGACGAGGACGGTATCGTTCGTACTGGTGTCGCCATCGACCGAGAGCTGATCCCACGTCCGAGCCGCGGCCGTCCGCAGGAGGGGCCACAGGACCTCGGGAGCGACACTGGCGTCGGTCAGGATCACCGACAGCATCGTGGCCATCTGCGGGTGGATCATCCCGACGCCCTTGGCGACACCGCTCACCCGGACGGTGACCGGCCGGCCGTCGGCCGCGGGCAGTTCCACGGTCGTGGTCGCGCTCTTGGTCCGCGAATCGGTGGTGCACAGGGCCGCGGCCACGGCGAGCAGCCCGTCGTCGGTAGCGGACAGCGTCGGGACGAGCGAGGCGAGACCCGTGCGAACCTTCTCCAGCGGCAGCCTCGCGCCGATGATCCCGGTCGACATGTGCTGGGTCCACTGCGGCTCGGTCACGGTCGCTGCGGCGAGCATCGCCGCGATCTCGAGTTGATCGGCGTCCCCGGCCGGACCTGTCGCCGCGTTCGCGCTGCCGCTGGTCGAGATCAGCGAGTTCGCCCAGCCGTACCCGCCGCGCGGATCGCCGGACGTGGCCGCGAGATTGGCCCGTGACAGTCGAACGGGCGCGGCCGCGAACGCGTTCGGGGTGAAGACGGCTGCCGCGGCGGCCGGACCTGCCGTCGTGACGACAACGGCGAGGTCGGGCCGGCCCGAGGCCTTGATCCCGACCGCCAGCCCGCCCGCCTTGAAGCCTGCTGGGATGACGGCTCGTCGCTCGACCGGTGGGAGGTCCGTCGAGGACGTCGGGACGGGAGGGTTCGAGACTTGTGTCATGGCGCGAGAGGCAGCTGGTCGAGGCCGGCCGTCTCGGGCAGGCCGTGGACGATGTTGAAGGCCTGGATCGCCTGGCCCGCCGCGCCCTTGACCAGGTTGTCCTCGACACCGATGGCGAGGATCCGCCCGGTTCGCGGGTCGAGGCTGACGTGGATCCGGACGTGGTTGCTCCCCGTGACGTGCTTCGTTGCGGGCGGGGTCGCGACCACCGTGACGAACGGCTCGTCGCGGTATGCGGTCTCGTACAGGTCGTCGAGTTCGGCCTGGGTGACGGCACGGGTCGGGCGCACGTGACAGGCCGACAGGATGCCGCGCGTCATCGGGATGAGGTGGGGGAGGAAGTCGACCGCCTCGATCCCCGGGTTGGCCGATCGGTCATGCCCCTCGCGGAGGGCGATGATCGCGAGCTCCTGCTCGATCTCGGCGACGTGCCGGTGGCCGCCGATGCCGTAGGCGGAGACGCTCTCGTTGACCTCCCCGAAAAGCAGGTTCGGCTTGGCCTCGCGGCCGGCGCC
>JANMBS010000198.1:0-7616 GCA_031360525.1 Thermomicrobiales bacterium | reverse complement strand
ATCCCTCGCGCGCACGGCTCGTATGAAGCGCTGCTGGCCGACCCCGAGGTCGACGCCGTCTACATCTCTCTCCCGAATGGCCTCCACCACGCCTGGACGATGCACGCGCTCGCGGCCGGCAAGCACGTCCTGTGCGAGAAGCCCTACAGCCGTCATCCCGAAGAGGTGGAGGAGGCCTTCGACGCGGCCGATGCGGCGGGTCTCGTCCTGTCGGAAGCGTTCATGTGGCGTCACCACCCGCAGGTAGCGCTGCTTCGATCGATCGCCGCGGAGCTCGGCCCGCTCGAGTTGATCCGGGCGACATTCAGCTTCGTGATCGACCACGCTGCCGACGTCCGGCTTCAGGCGGATCTCGACGGTGGATGTCTGATGGACGTCGGCTGCTACTGCGTCAGCGGCGCACGCCTGCTGGCCGGCGAGGAGCCGATCGAGGTTCTGGGCGTGGCAACGCTCGACGACACGGGGGTCGACCGCCGCTTCACGGGCATCCTGCGCTTCCCGAGCGGACCGGTCGCCGAGTTCAGCTCTGGCTTCACCTCGGAGCACCGCGGACTGGAGGCCATCGGGCGTGACGGGTCCGTCGCCGCAACCGATCCGTGGCAGTCTTCGCCCGCCACGATCTGGCGTGACGGCGTCCAGACCGTCCTCGAGCCGGCCGATCCGTACACGCTCGAGATCGAGGACATGGCGGCGGCGATCCGTGGCGAGCGACCGGCGCTCCTGGGCCGTGCCGACGCACTCGGCCAGTCCCGGACGATCGAGGCGCTCTATAGATCGGCCGAAACCGGGCGGGTGGTCAGGCTCTAGGACTCGTGCCCGGCTCATTGGCGCGGCGCGATTCGGTTGGACGTGCGCGAGCGCTCAGGCTTGGTCGAGGGCCCGGGTCAGGTCGGCGATCAGGTCCGCGGCGTCTTCGATGCCGACCGACAGACGGACCAGCGCGGGCGAGACTTCGAGCGGCGATCCGGCGACGGACATGTGGGTCATCGCGGCCGGGATCTCGATCAGGGATTCGACGCCGCCAAGCGACTCCGCGAGCGTGAACAGCAGCGTCGCTTCGGCGATCGCCACCGCGCGCTCGTCGGCCGTCCGGTCATGCCGGCCGCCGTCGCGCGGCAGGAACGAGACCATCCCGCCCAAACCCGGGTAATGGACGGTCGCCACGTCGGGCCGCCCCTCGAGGAACGCAGCGATCGCGACGGCGTTCGCGCCGTGCCGCTCCATGCGCAGGTGCAAGGTGCGTAGCCCACGCAGGACGAGGAAGCAGTCGAGCGGGCCGGGAACCGCGCCCATCGCGTTCTGGAGGAAACGCAGGCGCTCCGCGACGGCTGCATCCGAGGTGGCCGCGACGCCGACGATCGTGTCCGAATGACCGGCCAGGTACTTCGTCGCGGAGTGGAAGACGATGTCGGCCCCCAGGGTGAGCGGCCGCTGGAGGGCCGGCGATGCGAACGTGTTGTCGACGACGACGAGGGGCCGCCGGCCACCCTCGGCCGCCCGGCGCCCGACCGTCGCCACGGTCTCGGCGATATCGATGACCTTGAGCAACGGGTTCGAAGGCGTTTCGAACCAGACCAGCCGCGTCCGATCGGAGAGAGCCTCCCAGAGCACGTCCGGCCCGGCCGCCAGGTCCACGTACCGGGCGTCGACGCCCTTGCCGCGGTGGACGCGCTCCAGATACCGGTACGTCCCGCCGTAGACGTCGTCGCCGACGACGATCTCGTCACCCGGTCCGGCCAGCTCGGCGATAGCCGCCGTCGTCGCCGAACCCGACGCGAAGGCGATGCCGTGCGCGCCACCCTCGAGCACGGCGATCGCCCGCTCGAGGCGCTCGCGGGTCGGGTTCTGCGAGCGCGCGTACTCGTAGCCGCCACGAGGGTTGCCGACGCCGTCCTGGGCGAAGGTCGACGTCTGGTAGATCGGGGGCGAGACCGCCCCGGTCAGCTCGTCGGGCTCGGCACCGGCGTGGACCGCGAGCGTGGCGAAGGCATGGTCGGCCCCGGGCGCCCGCGGAGACGCATCGGGCGCCTTGGCGGCGACATCGCGCATGCGGGGCATATCGCTCATGGCTTCCTCGCGGCCGGCGCGGGCACCGGACGGCGAAGGGCCGGCGGCCAGCCATCGAGCTCGAAGACGAGCTCTTCGCCATCGATGTCGTCGATCTGGACGCCGACCTGGGTGAAGCCGAGCCCGGTGATGATCGCCAGGGACGGGACATTGCCCGGCGAGACCGACGCGCGAAAACGGTCGACGCCATGTGTGTTGGCCCAGTCGAACAGGGCGTGGACGACCTCGGTCGCTACGCCCTGTCGACGGTACGGCGACTCGACGCGATAGCCGACCTCCACCCGGCCGTCAGGCCCGGGCGGTGCGTGGAACCCGCACGATCCGACGATGCGGCGCGTGCCGTCGGCCTCGGTCTGGACGATCGCCCGGCCGAGCCAGGGCTGCGCCTCGGGGTCCACCGACAAGTCTGCGATCCGGAACTGGAGGAAGTTATCGAGCGTATCGGGCAGGTCGTGAGGCACGATCGCGCCGATCTCGGTAGAGGCCGCCTCCAGGTCGCGGGCGACGAGCATCTCCATGAACCGGAGTGACATCGAGACGAGCTCGAACCGCTCGGTCGGGATCGGCGGGACGGCCATCGCCTCGTCCAGGGCGCCCTGCTCAGCCACGTGCGTCGGGCCGGTGCGCGAGGTACTCGAGGACGTCGAGCCGGGTGACGACCCCGATCGGTCGGTCACCGCGCGTCGCGACGACCGCCGACGCCCCGGCATTGATGAGCGCGAAAGCCTGATCGAGGCTGGCCTCCACATCGACGAACGGCAGAGGCGTGTCCATCACCTCGCCGACGGTCCTCTCGACGATCGACGGGTCGCGGAACGCCCGGTCGAGGAGCCCCTTCTCGGTGATCGAGCCGACGAAGCCCTCGAGGGCATCGCCATCGGGCTGCTCGGAGACCGGGAGCTGGCTGATGCCGAACTCCTGGAGGGTCGCGATGGCCTCGCCTACGCGCTGCGTGGTCCGTGCCACGACGAGCCGCGGGAGCGGACCCACATGGTGGCGGTCACGGAGCAGGTCCTCGACGGTGACGACCGCCCCGGTCGTCGCCAGGAGGCCGTTGGCGCGCATCCATTCGTCGTTATAGATCTTGGACAGGTAGCTCCGGCCGCTGTCCGGCAGGAGGACCACGACCACCGCGTCAGCTCCGTCGGGAGTCTCGGCCAGGCCGCGCACCACCTCGCGCGCGGCGACCATCGCCGTCCCGCAGGAGCCCCCGGCCAGGATCCCCTCTTCTCGCGTGATGCGGCGCGCCATCGCGAACGATTCGCGATCGCTGACCCGGATCCAGCGATCGACCACGGACGGGTCGTAGGTGCCCGGGAAGAAGTCCTCGCCGACGCCCTCGGTGAGATAGGGATGGGCCACGTCGCCGGACAACACGCTGCCCTCGGGATCGGCGCCGATCACCTCGATCGCGGGATTGCGCGCCTTGAGCGCGCGGGCGGCGCCCGAGATCGTCCCGCCGGTCCCCACACTGGCCACGAAATGGGTGATCCGACCGTCGGTCTGATCCCAGAGCTCGGGGCCGGTCGTGCGTTCGTGTGCCGCCGGGTTCTCGCTGTTCCAGTATTGGTCGGGCTTGAACGCGCCCGGGATGTCGCGCGCCAGCCGCGCCGCCACCGAGTAGTAGCTCTCTGGTGAGTCGGGGGCGACGTTGGTCGGGCACAGGACGACCTCAGCTCCGTATGCCCTCAGGAGCTGCTGCTTCTCGGCCGACTGCTTATCGGCCATCACGAAGATGCACCGATAACCCTTGAGAACGGCGGCGATGGCCAGGCCGTGACCGGTGTTCCCCGACGTGGGCTCGATGATCGTGCCGCCGGGCTTGAGCAGCCCGGCCTGCTCGGCCGCCTCGATCATCGGCAGGCCGATCCGGTCCTTGACCGAACCGCCCGGGTTGAGCATCTCGAGCTTGGCCAGCAAGAGCGGTTGGCGCTCCAGCGGACCGAGGTCGCGCGTGAGCCGGCTGATCCGGACGAGTGGCGTGTCGCCGACCAGGTCCAGGATCGACTCCGCGTAGTTCATCGCGGCGAGGATACCGTGCCGCGCTCCGGCACACGCGATCAGTGCCAGGCGGTCGTCAGCCAGCGCCAATGCTTGCGCCGGCCCGGCGGGAGCGTGGTGGAGCGATGGGCCGCCGCGACGGTCCCCGCGGTCCGCTCGTGGAGGGCGAGCGTCACGCGATGCGCCAGGCGGCGCTCGGCCGACGACCAGGGCTCGGGCGGCGCCGCGTCCCGCGCGAGGCCGGCCAGATCCTGCCAGACGACCGGCTCGAGGACCTCCAGCCGAAACCGCCGATGCAGGTACAGCTCATGCGTTCCGCCCAGGATGAGCGGCACGATCGGGGCACCGGTCCGGAGCGCGAAGTAGGCGAGGCCCGACCCGAACGGACGGGCGGTCCCGGGCAGCGTCGCGGGTCCGGTCTCGGGGAAGAGGCACAGGACGGCGCCGGCGTCGAGCGCGCCTGCGGCGTCGGCCATGTATCCCTCCACGGCCTGCCGGCCCGCGCCGGGCCAGATGGGGATGACGCCGCCGATCCGGCGCACCAGGAAGCGTCGCCAGCGCGAACGGAAGATCGCCGGGCCATCGCCGAAGAACACGAGCCTCGGCTCGATCGGCAGGTTATCCGCGACCACGAACGGGTCGACCCAGGTCCGGTGTGGCAGGCCGGCGGCGATCCAGCCACCCGCCGGGTGGCCGTCGGAGGTATGCGGGAGAAGGTCCAGGCCGACCACTTCCGTCTGGAACCCGAACAGGGAGCGACCGATGCGGTGGATCCCCGCCATGACCAGGCGGTACGTCCGCGACGCCTGCGCCGTCGGCGCTCCGATGGGCCCGACCGGTGGGACCCCGTCCTCATCCATCGCGGTCGAGCCGGCCGGGGCGCAGCAGCAGCCAGGTCAGCCGTTGGCGCAGCCGGCGCGGATGCTCGGGAGGGTCGACCGTCCAGGGATGGAGCGCCTCGACGGCCGGTCCGAGGATCGCAGCCAGTGCGTCGCTCATCCGGCCGGCCAGGTCGAGCTCCTCGCGCGAGCCTTCCGGGGGCAGCGCGGCGGCGTCCGACAGACCCGCCAGGGCACGGACCGTGGTGGCCGGAAGGATCTGCGACGCCAGCCGCCGCCCGAGGTAGAGCTCCTCGGTGCCGGCCATCGCCAGCGGCACGATCGGTGCGCCGGTGCGCAAGGCGATGACAGCCCAGCCGGCACGGAACGGTCCGATCCGACCGGGGGGCCCGCTCACGGTCCCTTCCGGCATCTGGGCGAACACCGCTCCATTGGCGATCACGGCCCTTGCCGCCGCGACGTGCTGCTCGATCCCGACGCCGCCGCGCCAGACGGGGAGCAGGCCGCCGACACGGTGGATCAGACGTTCCCGCCAGCGCGACGTGAAGGTGGATGGGCCGCTGCCGAGGAACCAGGCACGCGGTTGGGTCGGGATCGCATTCATGACCACGAACGGATCCATCCATCCGCGATGTGCGGCCGCGACGAGGAAGTAGCCGCCCTTGGGCAGGTGCTCCCGACCCGAGGTGCGGATCTTGAACCGGAACAGTCCGAAGATGACGAACCGGCCGAACAGCCGCAGGAAACGATACGCCAGCGACGCCTTCGCTTCAGGGGGCCGGCCGAGCCAGGCGAGGCCTTCGACCGCACCGCCCCGCTGCGCGGCAAGTGCCTCCGGGGAGATGCGACCCGGAGGAGGTCGGCGCCGTTTCGCCGCTGGCGGATGGTCCGCGCCGGACATCTCAGGTCCGAGCCGGGTCGGTCCGGTCGGGGTTGCGGTCGGATCCGTCGCCATTGGCGCCTTCGACTTCGTCATCGGTGTCCACGTCGTTCACATCCTCATCGAGGTGGTCGGCCGCGTCGTCGTATTCGGTGCCGTCGTCATCCACGTCGTCGTAGGGCTCATCGATGGCGGCGCTGGCCGGTACCGCGGCGTCCGTCGTGACCGGCCGCCCGATCGCGCCCCACGTGGCGACCTCGGGATGCGTCGGCGGATCGTCCAGCGGGTGGCCCGGACGATGCCGCCGGACCAGGATCAGCAGCGCCGGGATGACGAACAGCATCGACACGATCTGCGCGGTCGGGATCCCGAAGAAGGTCCAATTGTCCTGGCGGAAGGTCTCGAGGGCGAAGCGGACCAGCCCGTACCAGACGAAGAAGAGCAGGAGCAGGTCGCCCGGGCGGAGGCGCTTCCGCAGGCGGAAGCCGATCCAGATCAGGACGACGGCCCCGATCACGCCCGACAGGGATTCGTAGAGGAACAGCGGGTGGAAGCGCGTCGACTCCGCGAAATCGCTGCATGGGTACGCCGCGATCCGATGGGCGCAATCGATCGGGATCCCCCACGGCAGCGTCGTCGGCGTGCCGTACAGCTCCTGGTTGAAGAAGTTCCCCCAGCGGGCGATGGCCTGCATCACGAACAGCCCGGGCGCCACGATATCGGCCCAGCGCAGGAATGGGACGCGCTTGTAGCGCGCGTAGAGGAACGCCGCGACGGTCCCGGTGGCGATCCCGCCGTAGACGCCGAGGCCGGAGTACGGCGGCAGGAAGATCTTGATCGGGTCGTTCTGGTACAGCGCCCACTGGTCGATCACGTGGTAGGCGCGGCCGCCGATGAGCGCCGCGATCGCCACGACGATGATCCCGTTGCCAAGGATGTCCGCGTCCTCGCCGGCCCGTCGCGCCAGCCGAACCATGACGAAGTAGGCCGTGGCGAGGCCCAGCGCATAACCGATCCCATACCAGTAGACGGGGATCGGACCGATCTGGAGGGCGATCGGGTCCGGGGTGAGATTCAGCATCCGCGGAAGTGTAGCGGCCTGCTCCTTATACTTCCGGCGGGTGAATGCCGAGTTCAACGTGTGGCTGCTCATCGTCGGGCTCGTGGTGGGAGCCGGGCTGGTCTGGCTCGTGGTCATGGACTCGCGCCGGCGCGAATCGGAGATCGATGCGGTCGAGCTGCCGCGTGAGGCGGCCTGGCTCTCGGCGGTGATGCGCGAGGACGGGGACGAGGTCAGCCCCGAGGTGGCCGAGCGGCTCCTGCTCCTCCATCGGGCCTATCTCGACGCACCGCCGCCGGACGCGCCGCCCACGGCACTTGACGAGGGCCTCCCCGACGTCTCGGGCGCTCGGGTCGGCGGCTCAGAGCTTTCCGACCAGGACCGGGTCGGTGTCGACCGTGGAGCCCGCGGCGTCGACCAGTGACACCCCGAAGGTCGCGCCGCTCGACACGCCGGCGATCGCGGGGGCGGGGCCGACCCAGAACGCAAGGTCCTCGTTGAAGAAAATCTTGCCGACCCGCTGACGCGCTCCGCCGACCTCCACCCAGCAGCGATATTCGAGACCGGCGGGCGGCGGTGTCAGGCCGTTGGCAACGACCACGAGCTCCGCGGTCGATGGCGAGTAGGTGATGCCGCCGTAGACCTCGGAGTCGGATGTGCTCGCCAGGGCGACGTGCTCGGCGTCGGGCTGCGCGGTGACCGTCAGTGTCGCCGTGGTGATCTTTTGGAGCCCCTTGATCGCCGCGGCCTGACTGGCCAGCTGGCTGTC
>JANMBS010000194.1:0-3782 GCA_031360525.1 Thermomicrobiales bacterium | reverse complement strand
CGGCCGCGACCCGAGGGCCGCGAGGTCGAGCGTCTCCTCGTCGATATCGAATCCATCCAGTTGCGCGACCGCGACGAGTACATCGAATCCGCACTGTCCGAGGCCGAACGGGCCGATGACACCGAGACCATCGAACGCTTGATGGTCGAAAAGGTCCAGATCAACGAAGCGCGCCTGTCGCTGGACAGGCGCCGAGACCAGACCCGGCTCCTCGCCGGAAACCGGAGGTAACCATGTCCGCCGATCCCCTGGACAAGCAACTCGTGGAGGCCGTCCTGTCGCGGCCCCGTCGTGCCAAGGCGGACCTCGAGGAAGCCAAGCTCGCCGGCCTGCGTCCGTCGCGACCGAAGGCGGGCGTCGCCGTGGCCGGCGACGATGACGATGACGACGACGACGAGGATCTCGATCTCGGTCCCGAGGCCGAGGATGGTGCCGATGTCGGGATCGTGGTCGTCGCCGACGACGGCGCCGGCGATGCGACCGCCAAGCTGCCGGCCGACGCGCCGGCCAAGCTCGACCCAAAGGAGGTCGAGGAGCCCTCCGCCGAGGAGCTCGAGGCCATCTCGGCAGACATGATCGGGATCGACGACCCGGTCCGGATGTACCTCAAGGAGATCGGCAAGGTCGCCCTGCTGACCGCCGAGGAAGAGGTCGTCCTGGCCAAGGCCATCGAGCTCGGCGAGCAGATGGTCGAGGCACCCTGGAAGGGGATCATCTCGCTCCACGAGTGGACGCTCCACGATACCGAGCGCAAGACGCGCACGACCAAGACCCAGCACCGCCTGCCGTTCGGCGAGGAGGCGCACGACCTGGTCAAGCGCGCCATGTCCGATAAGGGCTCCAAGGACCTCCTCGGCCCTTCGCCCGACTTCCACCTGGTCAAGGCCGGGCGCGACGCGCAGTCCGACGGCACGAAGGAGCGCCTCAAGGAGGCCAAGAAGCTCGTTCACACCTACAACGAGGGCCCGTCGCCTGCGACGTTCCTGCCGCTGCTGGACTGGGCGTTCCTGGCCGTCCATAACGGCGACCTCGACTCGCGCGACAACATCGGCCTGCGGGCGATCTGGGACTGGACCCGCGACGTCATCGCGTTCCCGGCCCTCGAACGCTGGATCCTCGCCGGCAACGACGCCGATCTGCTCAAGCGGATGGGCTACGACCCGGAAGTGCCGCTCAATACGAAGCTGCGCGACCGCAAGGGCACGATCGTGGTCATCGGGCGTGACGCACGCGAGCAGCTGACCTCGGCCAACCTGCGGCTCGTCGTCTCGATCGCGAAGAAGTACATCGGCCGTGGGATGTCGTTCCTGGACCTCATCCAGGAGGGCAACATCGGGCTCATCCGGGCGGTCGAGAAGTTCGACTACGAGAAGGGCTTCAAGTTCTCCACGTACGCGACGTGGTGGATCCGTCAGGCCATCACCCGGGCTATCGCCGACCAAGCGCGGACGATCCGCATCCCGGTCCACATGGTGGAGACCATCAACCGGCTGATCCGCGTCTCGCGCGGTCTCCTCCAGGAGCTCGGTCGCGAGCCGACGGTCGAGGAGATCGCCGAGGCGATGTCGAAGGGCCAGGAGGTCCAGGTCACCCCGGAGAAGGTGCGCGAGATCATCAAGGTCTCACAGGAGCCGGTCTCGCTGGAGACGCCGATCGGTGAGGAGGAGGACTCCCACCTCGGTGACTTCATCGAGGACCGCGGGGCCCTGGCGCCAGCCGAGGCCGCGTCGCACCAGCTCCTCAAGGAGCAGGTCGAGGCTGTCCTGGACTCTCTCACCGGGCGCGAACGACGCGTGCTCCAGCTCCGCTTCGGCCTGGAGGACGGGCGTGCCCGCACCCTCGAGGAGGTCGGCAAGGAGTTCAACGTCACCCGCGAGCGGATCCGCCAGATCGAGGCCAAGGCGCTGCGCAAGCTGCGCCACCCGTCCCGCAGCCGCAAGCTCAAGGACTACCTCGAGTAACCCGGTAGAGCCCGACGCAGGGTCAGGCCCCGCCCGGGGCACCGATGCCTACGCCATAGGTCACCCCCCTGATTGGGACTCAGGCGGTTCTGGGCCGGCCTGATGCACTGGTGCGCGCTGGCACATAGGCCTGTGCGTGACGAACGGCGGATGTCCTGGTACTCACGTCCCGGCTACAACTAGGGCGGTCTCATCCGCGTCCCTTCCGGGCACGGCACACGGGATCGAACGCGGGGGTTCGAGACGGGCGATGCCGATCCACCTGGTACGTCGTCGGCGCCGACAGCGATCGGTGGTGACGGTCTGGTTGGCGGTGCTGCTGTTCGCCCTCGTTTCCGCTCCCTTCGCCGCCACCGTCCCGGAGGTCTTCGCGTCGTCCGCCTCCTACCTGGACCTCTCGCCCGAGAGCGCCACCTATCGTCCGGGGAGCACCGTTACCCTCCGGGCCAGCGTTTATGACCAGGATGGGAAGCTGCTGACGGGTTCGTCCACGCGCGTCAGGTTCTTCCTCTCCGCGGCGAGTCCCAACAACCACAACCCCCCGGGCTCAAGTTCTTCTGACATGGACTGCTCGACCGGGTCGACCGGCCAGTGCGCCGTGACGTACGTCGCGACCAATCTCGGGACTGACACGATCTGTGCCCGGTTTTCCGGTCCGTCCAGTCTGTGCAACGAGCCCGCCGACGATCCCGAGTTCGACGACAACGTCGATGTCGTGACGACAACCATCGAGGCCGGGGGCCGGACGCCCACGCCGAGGCCCACGCCCACCCCGAGGCCCACGCCCACCCCGAGGCCGAGGCCCACGCCCACCCCGAGGCCCACGCCCACCCGGACCCCGACGCCGACACCCCATCCTCGGCCGACCCCCTCGCCCAAACAGAGCCCGGCACCGAGCGTGGATCCTGCCACGCTCGTCTTGCCCGGTCCCCTCGAGCCTCCGCCGCCGGCGCCGCCGGTCGACGGTGCAGGCAAGCCCGTGGGTAGCGAGACGGGCTCTGCCCCCGGCGGAACGACGCCACTCGCCCCGCCATCGGGCCCGGATGTCGCGCCGGTCGCGGGAGTGGGCACGGTCCTGCAGCCAAAGGCAGCGACCGCCGTCGTGACGACCTTCAGCTTCCCGTTGATCCTGATGCTCGCGGTCCTGCTGTTCCTGCTGGCGCAGCACATCCTGGATGCTCGAGATCCAAAGATGCGGGCGGCGCCACGGTCGGCAGCCGATGTCGTCCTCGAATTCCAGGACGAGGAGCGTCTGTGACCACCACCGAACGAGCGATCCGAAGGGACCGCTTCGAATATGCGGCGCTCAGCGACCGGATGGGTCACCTGCTGGCCCTCCGCTTCGCGATGGGCACGATCGTGGTGGCCTGGGCCGCCCTCCGCCCCGAGACCGTCGGGATCGCGTTCGGCGACCTCTTCGCGGCGACCATCGGATATCTCGTCGTGTCGGCAGCCCTTGAAACGGTCCGTCGGCGCGCCGATCGATTCGGGTTCGCCGTTCTGACCGGCCTGCTCCTGTTCGACGGCGTCTTCCTCGCGTTCGCGATGTACGGCACCGGTGGGACCCAGAGTCCGATCCGCTTCCTCGTCTATCTCGACCTGGTTGCGGTCTCACTTCTTGCCTCGTACCGGACGGGGCTCAAGATCGCGCTCTGGCACTCGCTCCTGCTCTTCGTCCTCCTCTACGCCCAGGCCGCCAGGCTCGTCCCGCCGATCGAGGTCCTCACCGGCAGCGCGATCGAGTTCGACCGGATGCCGGTCCTCAACGTCACGTCATTCTGGCTGTTCGCGATCGCCACGTCCGCCTTCTCCGCCCTCAAC
>JANMBS010000128.1:0-2054 GCA_031360525.1 Thermomicrobiales bacterium | reverse complement strand
TCGTGATCCAGATGGCCTCGCGCACGCCCACCGCCCCGCCGAGCAGGCCACCGAGCAGGGCCCCGACCGGCCGCACGCCGTAATTGATGAACCGGAACGCCCCGCCCGCCCGGGCGCGGATGCGGTCCGGGGTGCGCGCGTAGATGATCGCCCCGACATTGATGTCGAGGATCATCACGCCGAGGCCCGCCCCGAACTCGGAGCCGAAGAGCAGGGCGAGGATGAGCACCATCGACATATCCGGTCCGGCCAGCGGGATGAGCAGGAGTGAGACCGGGTAGATGACCAGGCCCAGGGCATAGGCCCGCCCGAGTCCGATCCGTCGGCCGATCCGCGTCGCGAGGATCGCCCCGATCACGGCGCCGACCGATCCGGTCCCGAGCGCCAGGCCGAGCGCACCCGGGGAGACGCCCAGCGTCGTCGTCGCATACAGGATGAACAGGGCGCTCGAGGCGAACGTGAACAGGTTGACCGTCGCCACGGAGAGCAGCGTCGGGCGCATGATCGAGTCGCCGACCGTGAAGGACAAGCCGGCCAGGAGGCGCTCGCGGACGGAGCCCTCTTCGTGCTCGATCGGCGGTTCGGGCGACTTGATCCGGCGCAGGAAGACGACCGATCCCAGGTACGAAACCGCATCGCCGAGCATCGCAAGCGGAGCCCCCAGCACTTGGACCAGGAGGCCCCCGATCGTCGGCCCGGCGACCGACGCGAGCGACCGGCTGCCGTTGAGCAGGGCCATCGCCTCGACATACCGTTCGCGCTGGGTGACTGCCACGAACAACGTGTTCCACGACAGGTCGAAGACGACCGACAGCGTCCCTGCCAGGAAGCCGACGACGTACAGCTGGGGCATCGCAAGGACCCCCAGCGCATATGCCACAGGGATGCTCGCGATCAGCGCCGCGCGACCGAGATCCGCGGCGATCATCAACCGACGGCGGGCCCGCACGCGGTCGAGCCACACACCGGCGGGCAACGAGAACAGCAGATGCGGGAAGAGACCGACGGCCGTCAAGGTCCCCATCTGGGTCGCGTCGGCACGAAGGGTCAGGACCGCGACGAGCGGCAGCCCGAGCTGCGTGATCTGGTCGCCGAAGACCGAGATGGTCTGGCCGAACCAGAGTCGGCGAAAATCGGGGGTGTCGACGAGGAGCGGCGGGATGAACCGATCCGTCGCGCGCCTGATCACCCGTGGGTCAGGTGTGTCGCGCGCACGACCGGAGGATCAGGAGGGAGGGTCCTGCTGTTTGGCGAGCTGCTTCTGGACTTCCTCATCGATCTCGTCCTTGCGTCGCTGCCGGCCGCGGCGACCGGTCAGCCCCATGACCCACGGCCAGAGGAGGGCCACGACCAACCCAACGAGCGCCGCCAGCGCCCAGTTGGGCGACGAAGGGTTAGATGTCACGCCGGTGAGCCAATACACCAGCAAGAAGGCCAGCACCCCAAGGATGATCCCGGTGATCCGTCGAATCATTCGTGAGTCCTCCATCCCCCTGGGTGCCCGGCACATGTGGCGCGGCGCCCTCTGCCTGAGCCTAGGCGTCCCGCACCGCCGGAGTCAATCTGGGAGCGGCCTGAACGTTTCGGCAACCCAGACTGCTCATGGCGACCGAATGTACGCCCTGGCCGCGCGGATCCTGCGCGACAATGATCTCGCCGAGGATGCCCTGCAGGTGCTGTCGGGGGCGGACTGCTCCTGACCGGCTCGCGACGCTCCCGCGGTGGTTACGCCTTCGACGATACCGAGCGCGTCTGTCACGCCCGATGGCGGATCCGTCCGTCCACCGGGCCTGAAGCTCGGTCGGGATTGGCTGTCGGTGTTCAAGCTGCTGCCCACGAGCGACTACGCCAGCACAGCAGCCGGCGGGCCGGACGAGATCTATCACGGCATCTACCTCTTGACCGATCCTGCGATCAGTTCTCAGGATCTGGCGTGCCGTGGATCGGATCAACCCGGCGTGGGTCGATCGGTCGACGAGATGATCGCCTTCATCAAGAAGCAGAAGAGCCTTCTGGTCGATGGCCCGACGCCCATCGTCATCGACGATCACCCG
>JANMBS010000122.1:0-6992 GCA_031360525.1 Thermomicrobiales bacterium | reverse complement strand
CCCGGAGACGAACCCCACGGGGGTGTATGAGCGCGAGTTCGAGGTCCCCGCGGAGTGGGCGGGCCGCCGGGTCGTGCTCCACGTCGGTGCCGCCGAGAGCGTCCTGATCGTGAGCCTGAATGGCGAGGAGATCGGCGTCGGGAAGGATTCGCACCTCGCCTCGGAGTTCGACCTGACCGGGCGTCTGCGGCCCGGCGCCAACACGCTGACCCTGCGGGTCGTCAAGTGGTCGGACGCGACGTACATCGAGGACCAGGACCAGTGGTGGCATGGCGGCATCACCCGCCCGGTCTACCTGTATGCGACGCGCGACGTCTACCTGGCCGATGTCCGGGTCGATGCCGGTCTTGCCGACGACCTGTCGACCGGCACCCTTGAGCTGGCCGTCACGCTCGGGTTCCCGGGCCGCGAGCTTCCGCCCGGCTGGAGCGTCGGGGCCCGCCTCGACGGCGTCGAGGGATCCCTCCGTTCCGAGGCCGTCCCCATCGACCGGAAAAGCCTGCGGGGCTGGACGCTCGAGGACCAGCGGGTCATGTTCCGGGCCGCCGCCGGGTTGCTCCCCGAAGGTGAGGCGCCGGTGTGGGATGTGGTCCGCCGCAAGATGGCGCCGTCGCTCGATGGGCTCGTGACCTGGCACCTCGTCGTCCCGAACGTCGAACGCTGGTCGGCCGAGCAGCCGAAGGTCTATCCGCTGCACGTCGTCCTGCGCGACCCTGCCGGCGCGATCGCCGAGGAGACGACCATCCAGGTCGGTTTCCGACGGGTCGAGATCAAGGGCCTCGACCTCCTGGTCAACGGCGCGCGGGTCTTCCTCCGCGGCGTCAACCGCCACGATTTCGATCAGCACACGGGCCGCGTCCTGTCGCCCGAGGCGATGCGCGCCGATCTGGTGTTGATGAAGCAATTCGGGTTCAACGCGGTGCGGACCTCGCACTACCCGAACGACCCGGCCTTCCTCGACCTGACCGACGAGCTGGGGCTCTACGTCATCGACGAGGCCGATATCGAATCGCACGCCTTCCAGCCGACCCTGTGCGACGACCAGCGCTTCCTGTCGGCGTGGGTCGACCGCGTCTCGCGGATGGCGACCCGTGACAAGAACCACGCCTCGGTCATCCTGTGGTCGCTCGGCAACGAATCAGGCTACGGGCTGAACCACGAGGCAGCCGCCGCCTGGCTGCGACGCTACGACCCGAGCCGGCCGCTCCATTACGAGGGCGCGATCCGCTTCGACTGGACGAGCGACCAGGGCGTCAGTGACCTGACCTGCCCGATGTACTCGCCGATCTCCGCGATCGTCGACCACGCCCGTTCGGGGCTGCAACGCCACCCGTTGATCATGTGCGAGTTCAGCCACGCGATGGGCAACAGCAACGGGACGCTGGCCGAGTACTGGGACGCCATCGAGTCCACCCCCGGGCTCCAGGGCGGCTTCATCTGGGAGTTCTGGGACCACGGCCTGGTCCAGACACTCCCCGACGGGCGGACGCGCTGGGCCTATGGCGGCGACTTCGGCGACGAGCCGAACGACGGCAACTTCGTGTGCGACGGGATGGTCTGGCCGGATCGCCGCCCGAAGCCGGCGATGTGGGAGCACAAGCGGCTCGCGGCGCCGGTCCGGATCGACGGCACCGCAGCGGACCTCGAGGGGGGCCGGGTGGAGATCGCCAACCACCAGCATTTCCGCGACCTCGGCTGGCTGCGGGCGCGCTACTCGCTGACGGCCGATGGCACCGAGATCGCCGGCGGTGCGTTCGAGCTGCCGGCGCTGGGACCCGGCGAGCGGGGGATGGTCCAGCTGCCCGGGTGGGCGCCGGAGGCCGGATCGGGCGAGGCATTCCTGACCGTGCGGGTCACCACGGCGGAGGCATCGGGCTGGGCGCCGCGTGACTTCGAGGTCTGCGCCGTGCAGCTGCCGGTCGGGGAGGGGAGGGCGGCCGGTGCGGCACCCGAGCCCGCCGGCGAGCAGGGCGCCGCGCTCCCGCTCGGCGACGACGGGCTGTTCCGGCACCCGGCCTTCGCCGCCCCGCCGACCCTGGCCCTGTGGCGCGCCCCGACCGACAACGACCGGATCGGCGGGATGGCAGGGCGCTGGGCAGCGGCTGGCGTCGATCGACTCCAACGTCGCCTCGCCGGCATCGACCACCGCGGCCCGGCGACCGTCGTCCGCAGCATCTACACCACCGCGGCGGGGATCGAGGTGTCCCACGAGGCGACCTACACGGCGCTCCCGGGTGGTGCGATCTCCGTCGTCGAGTCGGTCGAGATCCCCGAAACGCTCGACGACCTCCCTCGCGTCGGGACTGTCCTGGAGTTGCGCCCGGGTCACGAAGCCCTTCGCTGGTTCGGCTCCGGGCCGCACGAGACCTACCCCGATCGGAAGCGCGGCGGCCTGATCGGCGCCTGGGAGTCGACGGTCGCCGACCAGTACGTCCCGTACATCCGCCCGCAGGAGAACGGCGGCCACGCCGACGTCCGCTGGCTGGAGGTCGCAGGCCCCGGCGTCGAGGCCGGCGACAGCGCCGCCGGCATCCGCATCGAGCTCGACGCGCCCCGCCAAATTTCGGTCACCCATCTGCGCGCCGCCGATCTCGCTGCCGTGACCCACGACGTCGATGTGGTTCCGGTCGCGGAGACTGTCGTCCACATCGACGCGGCCCATCGTGGCCTGGGGACCGCGAGCTGCGGGCCCGACACCCTCCCCGAATACCGGCTGGCGCCTGGCACCTACCGCTGGGGATGGACCATCCGCGACCTGCCGCGGTCCTGACCGATGCCGATCGCCTGGTTGCCCGAGGCCCGCGAACTGCACCTTCACAACGGCCGGATCAGCTACGTCATGCGTGTCCACGACAACGGCACGTTCGGCCACCTCCATTTCGGTGGCGCGCTCGACCCGGCTCGCTCGCACGCCCACCTCGAGCCGACCGGTTTCGCCGGCTTCAAGAACCGCATCGGTGCCCCGGTGCCCCTCGAATACCCGACGACGGGGAGCGGCGACTACCGGATCCCGGCCCTGACCGTCGAGCTGGCCGACGGCTCGACGGTCCTCGATCTCGTCTATCGCGAGCACCGGATCCTCCCCGGCAAACCGGCACGGCCGGCAGGCGACGGCCTGCCCGCGACCTACGTCGAATCGGACGGCGAGGCTGACACGCTCGAGGTGGTCCTCGCCGACGCCCTCAGCGGCGTGCGGGTCGAGCTCGCCTACACGATCTTCCGTGACGTCCCGGTCGTCGCCCGCAGCGCCCGCATCCACAACGACGGCCCGAGCCCTGTCCGCCTGACCGGGGCGATGAGCGCCGCCCTCGACCTCCCCGATGCTCGCTGGGAGTTCGTCCAGCTGAGCGGCGCGTGGGCCCGCGAGAGCCACATCGTGACCCGGCGCCTGCGACCCGGCCGCCAGTCGGTCGGCAGCGACCGCGGCGCCTCGAGCCACAACCACAACCCCTTCGTTGCGCTGCGCCGAACGCACACGACCGAGGACGACGGCGAGGCCTACGGCTTCAGCCTCGTCTATTCGGGCAACTTCCTGGCCGAGGCCGAGGTCGATCCGTACGACACGACCCGGGTCCGGATCGGGATCAGCCCCAACACCTTCACCTGGACCCTGGAACCCGGCGAGTCGTTTGCCACCCCGGAGGCCGTCCTCGTCTATTCGAGCGCCGGCCTTGGTCCGATGAGCGACGCCCTCCACGGGCTCTACCGGGATCGCCTGGCGCGCGGCTCGTGGCGCGACCGGCCGCGGCCGGTGCTCATCAACAACTGGGAGGCGACCTACTTCGCGTTCGACGAGACCAAGCTGCTCGAGATCGCGGCCGCGGCCCGCGACCTCGGGGTCGAGCTGTTCGTTCTCGATGACGGCTGGTTCGGCGAACGTGACGACGACACGACCTCGCTCGGCGACTGGTTCGTCGACCGCCGCAAGCTGCCGAACGGCCTGGACGGGCTCGGCGCCAAGGTCGAAGCCCTCGGCATCAAGTTCGGGTTGTGGATCGAGCCCGAGATGATCAGCGAACAGAGCCGGCTGTTCGAGGCGCACCCGGATTGGGCGGTCGGCGTGCCAGGCCGGCCACGGACCGAGAGCCGCCAGCAGCTCGTGCTCGACATGTCACGACCGGAGATCGTCGATCACCTGTTCGGCGTCCTCTCCGAGGTCCTGGCCAGCGCCCCGATCTCGTACATCAAGTGGGACATGAACCGGACCATCACGGAACCGTTCAGCGTCGCCCTCCCCGCCCAGAGCCAGGGCGAGTTCTTCCACCGCCACATCCTGGGCGTCTACGACCTCTACGCCCGATTGAGCGCGGCCTTCCCGGAGATCCTGTTCGAGTCCTGCGCTGGCGGTGGCGGCCGCTTCGACCCGGGGATGCTCGCGTTCGCGCCGCAGGCATGGACGAGCGACGACACCGACGCGGTCGAGCGGCTCCGGATCCAGTGGGGCACCTCGCTGGCCTATCCGTTGAGTTCGATGGGCGCCCATGTCGCGGCCGTCCCGAACCACCAGACCAGCCGGATCACCCCCATCGCGACGCGGGCCGCCGTAGCGTTCTTCGGCGTCCTCGGCTATGAGCTCGACCCGACGACCCTCGGCGCCGACGACCAGCGCGCCGTCGCCGACCAGATCACCTTCTACAAGACGCACCGCGAGCTCTTCCAGCGCGGCCGGTTCGTGCGCCTGCGCAGCCCGTTCGAGGATGGTGACAACCAAACCGCCTGGATGGTCGTGGCGCCGGACGCGTCGCGGGCGATCGTCGGCTACTACCAGGTCCTCAACCGCCCCGTGCCGGCTGCCGATCGATTGCGCCTGCGCGGGCTTGACCCGAAGATGGTCTATCGCGTGTCGGGCTGGCCGGACGTCCACGATCCGCTGGTCCGGGCGAATGCCGGGCAGCGCGGCGGCGACGACCTGATGCGCGTCGGCCTGTCGCTCGGCGCCGACCGCCACGAGGCCGGGACGTGGGGCGACTTCCGGGCCTGGCTGTTCGTCCTCGAGGCGACAGAGAGGACGTAGCGGGCAGACCGGCCGCCGCCCGTTTCGTGTTGCGTTCGGTCACCCGTTTCCGGGCCTGAGAGGTCCACTCCGGACCCATCCGCACCATACTCGAACGACGCGACGGTGGCCATGCAGCCCGCGCGGCGACGATGCCCAAGTCGACATGCATGCCCCTCGGAGGATGGCCATGGTGGCGTTCGGCTGGATGGATCGTTTGACCCTGCGGTTGTTCCTGGCGCAGGGGGCCGACGTCGCGACGTTCCTGTGTTTCTACCTGCTTGTGGGCCCCTCGGTCCACGCGGAACGCAACCCGCTCATCCTCGGGCTGATGGCGCTCGGCGGGCTGGCCGCGGTCGGCATCTTCAAGATGGCGATCACGCTCGTCGTCATCTACCGCTACCGACGCGCCCCCGAGACGATCCGCCATCCCTGGTTCCTCCCGATGCGGACGATCGCGATCTCGGCCGCGACAGCGTCGGGCATCGTCGGCGCCGGGTTCAACCTGAGCGCGATCATCGGCGCCCACTGGCTGGGCTGAGCGGAAGACCTAACCCTTGGTCGACCCGAGCGTCAGCCCACGAACGAACTGGCGCTGAAGCACGAAGTACACGATGAGCGTCGGCAGGGCGATGAGCATCGAGCCGGCGGCCAGCAGGTTGTTGTCCGAGAAGAACTGGCCCTGGAGGTTGTTGAGCGCCGAGGTGATCGGGCGCTTGTCGCCGGTGAACATCAGCACGAGCGCCCAGAAGAAGTCGTTGTAGATGAACGTGAATTCGAGCGTGGCGAGGGCGGCCAACGGCGGCTTGCACAGAGGCAGGATGACCTGCCAGAACGTCCGCAGGACGGACGCCCCGTCGACCAGCGCAGCCTCGGTCAGCTCCTTGGGCAACGTCTTCATGTAGTTGCTCAGCACGAACGTGCAGAACCCGAGCTGGAAGGCGATGTGGATCATCATGATCCCGAAGTACTGGTCGTACCACACACCGTTCCCGCTCAGGAACGACGGCAGCGGGAGGGCCAGGTACATCCGGTAGAGCGGCGTGATGATGACCTGGGCCGGCAGCAGGTTGCCGGCCGTGAACAGCATGAGCAGGAAGAGGTTGAACCGGAAGCTGAAGCGCGAGACCGCGAACGCGATCGCCGAGGCCAGCAGCAGGACGATGATGACCGCGGGGATCAGGATGATCAGCGTGTTCAGGAAGAACATCGGGATCTTGCCCTGGTCCCAGGCGTTGAAGTAGTTGTCCAAGGTCAGGCTCGTGGCGATCGAGAAATAGCCGTTCTTGGCTGTCTCGCCGTACGGGCGGAACGAGGTGTAGACCGTCCACAGCAGCGGGAAGAGCCACAGCAGCGAGATCCCGATCAGGAACAGATGAAGCGCGATGCGGCTCGGCTTGAGACCGCGCCGGTGGGTCACGACCTCGCGCGGGACCGTCAGCTCCTCTGCGACCGCGGTCATGACGGCTCCTCGAAGGTGCGGGTCAGGAAGAGGATGATCGGGCCGACCGAGATGACCAGGAGGACGACCGCGATCGCCGACCCGAACCCGACGCGGGACGACTCGCCCACGATGTTCTGGGTGACGAGCACGGACAACAACTCGAGGCCATTGAGGCCCTTGTTGATGACGTACACGATGTCGAACGCCCGCAGCGACTCGATGATCGTGATGACGAGGATCACGATGTTGATCGGACGGAGCACCGGGAGGACGACCCGGAAGAAGGTCTGCCGCTCGCTTGCCCCATCGATCGCGGCCGCCTCCCGGAGCGATGGGTCCACGCTCTTCAATCCAGCCAGGTACAGCACCATGATGTAGCCGATGTGGCGCCAGCTGGCGGCCACCAGGACCGCGCCGAGATTGATGTTCTTGTCGCCCAGCCAGCTGATCACGGGACCGTTCGGATTGCCGCTGACGACCTTGATCACGTTATTGATGAAGCCCTCGTCGGGCGCGTACTGGAGTTGCCAGATGAACCCGACGATCGCCAGGGAC
>JANMBS010000221.1:0-1679 GCA_031360525.1 Thermomicrobiales bacterium | reverse complement strand
GCGCCCGCCCGCGAGGCGGACCCGCGGGCGGGGCGCCCGCGCGCGAGGTGCCCGCCCGCGAGGCGCCCGGGGGCGGCCACCGCGAAACAAACCTAGACGGGGTCCGGCTGCGCCTGGGGCTCGGTCACGGGAACCGCCGGCGCCGGCGTGCCCTCGACCTTGACGGCCCGCAGGCGCCCGGCGGCATCCTCGGCAGTCAGATCGCGCTGGGTCTCGGCCAGCAACTCGTAGCCGACCATGAACTTGCGGACGTTGGCGCGCAGCAGCGGCGGATAGAAGTGGGCATGGACCTGCCAGTGGTCGGTCGACCCGTCACCGAACGGCGCCTGGTGCCAGCCCATCGAGTACGGGAAGGGCCGGCGGAATAGTCCGTCATATCGTGCGATGAGTTCACGGAGGACGACCGCGAGATCGTCGCGCGGGGTGTCATCGAGATCGGTCAGCCGTGCCGCTGGCCGCTTTGGCACGAGCAGGGTCTCGAACGGCCACGCCGCCCAGAACGGCACGACGACCAGCCATTCCTCGGTCTCGAGGACGACCCTCTGCCCGCCCGACTCGCGATCGACGTACTCAAGCAGCAACGGCTTCCCGCTGGCGTCCAGGTGCGCCCGCTGCGACGCGTCCTCGCGTGCCGCACCACCGGGCAGCGCGGTACCGGCCCAGATCTGGCCATGAGGGTGCGGGTTCGATGCGCCCATCGCCTCGCCGCGGTTCTCGAAGACCTGGACCCACCGGTAGTCGGCCCCGAGCTCCGCGGTCTGCTGGGCCCACACGTCGACCACGCGCCGGACCGCATCGGGCGCCATCTTGCCCAGCGTCTGGTCGTGGCGAGGGGAGAAGCAGACGACCCGGCACGAGCCTCGCTCGCCCTCGGCCCGCAGCAACCCATCGTCGAAGGCCTCGATCGAGGTATCCGGGCGAAGCGCCGAGAAGTCATTCGTGAAGACGAACGTCTCCGAATAGGCCGGGTTGATGTCGCCGTTCGCGCGCCTGTTGCCAGGACACAGGTAGCAGTCGGGGTCGAACGCCAGACTCGGCGCCTCGGGCTCGGGTTCCTCGGCGCCCAGCCACGGCCGCTTCGTCCGGCCGGCCGAGACCAGCACCCACTCGTCCATCAGGGCGTTGTAGCGGCGATGCGGCTCGCCCGCCAGGCGGGCAAGGGCCGCGCGACCAGCCCGAGGCTCAGCTGGCATGAGCCGTGTCGAGCGGCACCCGTGTCGACGCGCCCGCGTCCACGACGACGAGTTCCCGGACGTTGTCCGCGAGGATGACCCGTGCCTCGGCGCTGATACCCGCGTCGGTGATGAGCACGTCGGCCTGGTCGAGTCGCGCGATGGAGCTGATGCCGATGACGCCCCATTTCGAATGGTCGGCCACGACCACCAGCCGGCGGCCCGCATCGATCAGCGCCCGGTCCGTGTCGGCCTCGAGCAGGTTCGGGCAGGTGAAACCGGAACGCGGGTCCATGCCATGGACGCCCACGAAGACGAGGTCGACGTGGACGCTCCGGAGGGCGGCGACCGCGAACGGACCGGCCAGTGCGTCAGATGGGGTCCGGACCCCGCCAGTCAGGATGATCGTCTGGTCGCTGCGCCCGACGTGATGCAGGACATCGGCGACCCGGACCGAGTTCGTCACGACGGTCAGCCCGGGTACCACCCCGAGCCGCTGAGCGAGGG
>JANMBS010000087.1:0-3320 GCA_031360525.1 Thermomicrobiales bacterium | reverse complement strand
AGCTGATCGGGCTGTAGCCCCAGTAGTTGATGAGACGCTGTCCCGTCAGCGGGTTGGTGCCGCTGATCTCGTCCTCGTCGAACTCGAAGACCGGCAGCAGCTCGACCGCTGTCACGCCCAGCTTCTGGAGGTACGGGATCTTGTCGATGACCCCGAGGTAGGTCCCCGGGTTCTTCGCGCCCGATGTCGGCGACTTGGTAAAGCCACGCACGTGCATCTCGTAGATGACCGTGTCCTGCATCGACTTGCGGAGCGGCTGGTCGCCCTCCCAGTCGTAGTCGGTCATGTCGATGACGACGCTGCTCAGCGAGTGGGCGACGTTGTCGTCGGGACCGCAGGCGGCGACCCGATCCCAGAGCGTCGACGTCGTGCCGCGCCCGTACGGGTCGATGAGGACCTTGTTCGGGTTGAAGCGATGGCCGGCGCCGTGGAGGTCCGGCGGGCCGTCGACCCGGTAGGCATAGCCCATCCCCGGGGTCACGCCGATGACGTAGATGTGCCAGAAATAGAAGGTCCGGTTCACGCGCGGGTCGAGCTTGATGGTCTTCACCGGCTTGGGCGAATCGTGGCGCTCGAAGATGAGCAGCTCGACGCTCGTCGCATGGCGGCTGAACAGCGCGAAGTTCGTCCCCTCGGCGCCGGGGGTGGCCCCGAGCGGATGCGGGCGCCCGTTTCTGACGGTGAAGCGACGCGCCGGGGCGTGCTCGGCTGTGGTGATCGGGGCGATCGGGGCGGTCACGAAGGCATCCCCTCTGCGATCGGTGGTTCGAGCAGCACGAGGTTCTCCTTTGCCTGCTTGGTATCGAGCGCCACGATGGCCCGGCCGTTTCGCGTCAACGCGAGGCCTTCGGGCTTGCCATCGAGCAGCGGCAGCTTCCAGACCTCGTCCGCCCTTGCCACCGGATCGCCGACGACAAGCTCGGCGACCCGGGCGATCGACTGCGACTTGTCGCTCAGGAGATAGAGGCGCCGGTCCGGCCCGACCTCGAGATCGCTGAAATCCTCGCAGTTGGCCGCCAGCTTGACAGAGGGGTTCCAGACCGCGAGCGGGACGAAGACGTGATCGCCGTCGTCGGTGGGCCAGCGCGCTCCGGCCTTGAGCGCGGACTCCGGGCCGAATCCCGACGGCTCGTCACCCGCCGGACCGAATTCGACGAAGGCCGCCGGGTCCTTCTCCTTGGCGATCAGGAGGTGGCCGTTCTGCATGAACGCGGCGCCCTCGCCCTGGGAGCTCTCGACGTCGACCCACGAATCATGAAGCGGGTGGCCTTCGGGAATCTCGAGTGCGATCCGGGTCCCCACCGTGCGCCCCTCCCAGTCGAGCAGTTCGACGCGTGGCGGCGACTCCTGGAGGATGAGGATCCGGCCCGAGCCGTCCGCACAGACGGCCTCGACCTGTGGGTCGTCGCGCGGGATCAGCGATCCCTTGACGTCGGCGAGGTCGACGGTCTTCCAGACGTAGGCCCCGGCATCGTCCGAGGGAAGCTCGACCCAGGCCGCGACCGAGGTCCGGTCCCCGAACGCGACCAGCGCCATGTCGCCGCCGGCCTCACGCCGCAGGCACACACCGGACACCTCCTGCAACGGCACGTCCTCGGTCCGCAGCACCGACAGCGTCGTCCTGACGTCCCCTCGCTTCGGCACTGAGAGCCCCTCCCCCGGTCGATCTTCGTGGCTGGCTCTATAGACTACCGCGCGGCCACCCCCTCGCGCACGGGTCAGATGGCGTCCGGGCGTGTAGATTCCGGCGATGACCGATCGCTCCGACCGCACGTCCCGACCCGAGGGCACCCGCTCCATCGAGGCGATCCAGGATGACTTCCGGAGCCGGGACTACATCGCCGACCGATCCGTCGCGACGGCGGTCTTCCTGGCGCTCGAGCTTGGCCGCCCCCTTCTGCTCGAGGGCGAGGCCGGGGTCGGCAAGACGGAGCTGGCGAAGGTCCTCGCGGCCTCGCTCGGCACGCGCCTCATCCGGCTCCAGTGCTACGAGGGCCTCGACGTCAATACGGCCGTCTACGAGTGGAACTACCCGCGCCAGATGCTCGAGATCCGGCTGCTGGAGGCGCGCGGTGAGGCCGAGCACGCCACGGCCCACGACATCTTCGGGGCGGACTTCCTGATTCGACGGCCGCTCCTCCAGGCGCTCGAGGCGACCGACGGCGTCGCCCCGGTCCTCCTCATCGACGAGATCGACCGGGCCGACGAGGAGTTCGAGGCGTACCTCCTCGAGATCCTGTCCGACTTCCAGGTGACCGTCCCTGAGATCGGCACGATCAAGGCGGAGACCCCGCCGCGGGTCATCCTGACCTCCAACCGGACGCGCGAGGTCCACGATGCGCTCAAGCGGCGCTGCCTCTACCACTGGATCGACTACCCGACCGCCCAGAAGGAATACGAGATCGTCCTCGCGAAAGTGCCCGAGGCGCCGGAGCGTCTGGCCCGCGAGGTCGTCGCCTTCGTCCACCGCCTCCGCGTGGCGGATCTAACCAAGGTCCCGTGGATCGCCGAGACGCTTGACTGGGCGGCCGCGCTCCTCTCGCTCGGCGCCCGCGAGCTCGCGCCCGAGCTGGTCGACGAGACGCTCGGCGTCGTCCTCAAATACGAGGAGGACATCCGCCAAGTGCGTGGTGAAGGCACGCGGCGGTACCTGTCCGAGGCCGCCGCCGGCGGCTGAGCGCGAACTCGTGACCGACCCTGCCGTCGTCCGCTCCCCGTTCGGGCCCGAGGTGGACGGGCGCCGCCTGCTCGGTGAGGCGGTCGGTTTCGGGCGGTCGCTGCGCGCCGTGCAGCTGTCGATCGATCTGGGCGCATCGGTGGACTTCGCGCGGGCACTGACCCTCGTGGACATCGGCGACCGCGAGCAGGTCCGGGCGGCCGGGGCGGCGATCTTCGTCCGCCGTCGTGACGACCGATCCGTCTACGATGCCGCCTTCGATCGCTGGTGGCGACAGCGTGGATCGCGCTTCTCCAGCGAGTTCCAGCCATCCACGCTCCGGGCGCCGGATGACGCCGCGCTCGAGGAAGAGGCCCCGGGTACGACCCCGCCCGAGGCTGGCCAGGAGCGCGGGCAGATGCGCCCCGACGAGCGCGGCGTGCCGATCCCGTCCGACGCCGACGCGAGCGATGATGATGAGGCGCCGATCGAGGGTGTCGTCATCTCGCCCGACGCCTACTCCCAGGGCGAAGTCCTCCGCCACCGCGAGTTCGACCGGATGACACCCGCCGAGCTGCGCGAGGCCGAGCGCCTGGTCGACCTCCTCGTGCCGCGTCTCGAGCGTCGGCGGACCCGCCGCTACGAGCTTCATTCGCACGGCCGC
>JANMBS010000055.1:0-2140 GCA_031360525.1 Thermomicrobiales bacterium | reverse complement strand
TCAGTGCGTTGAGGATCGCCCGGGTCTGGACCTTGACGAAGTCCGGGATCATCAGGCCCAGCCGGCAGCCGCGCAGCCCGAGCATCGGGTTCTGCTCGTGCAGGCTCTTGATCGTCGCCAGCAGGACCTTGTCCTCCTCCGACGCCCCACCGGTGGCCTCGGCCCGGGTGACCTTGACGAGCTGGTCCTCGAGGTTCGGGAGGAACTCGTGGAGCGGCGGATCGATCAGGCGGATGACCACGGGCAGGCCGTCCATCGCGCGGAAGATCCCCTCGAAGTCGCCCTGCTGGAGGACCTCGAGCTTGCCCATCGCGCTGTCGAAGACCGAGATGGCCTCCGATTCGTCGGCGTCGAGCCTCCCGCCGGCGCCTGCCTTGGCCTTGGCCCGGGTGGCGACCATCGCGACCAGGATCGCCCCGCGCACGATCTCGAGTCGCTCACCCTCACGGAACATGTGCTCCGTCCGGCACAGGCCGATGCCCTGCGCGCCGTAGCTGCGGGCCATCGCCGCCTCTTCGGGCTTGTCGGCATTGGTCCAGACCTGCATCCGGCGGACCTCGTCGGCCCAGCCGAGGATGGTCTGCAGCTCGGGCTGGTCCTCGAACCGCGCGGAAACGGTCGGCAGCGCGCCGACGAAGACCTCGCCGGTCGAGCCGTCGAGGCTGATCGGGTCGCCCTCCTTGAACGTCACGCCGTTGGCAGTGGCGATTCGCGCCCCATAGTCGATGACCAGCTCGTGGCAGCCGGCGACGCATGGCTTGCCGATCTGGCGGGCGACGACCGCGGCATGGCTCGTCGCGCCGCCGCGGGCGGTCAGGATCCCCTGCGCCACCGCCATCCCGTGGAAATCGTCCGGCGAGGTCTCGATCCGGACGAGCACGACCCGCTCGCCGCGACCGACCCACTCGACGGCCGTATCAGCGTCGAAGACGGCGCGGCCGACGGCCGCACCCGGCGAGGCGTTGAGACCCTTGGCGATGCGTGTCGCGCCGGCCCGCGCCGCGGGGTCGAACTGGTCGCGCAGGAGCTGGTCGACGTGGGCGGGCTCGATCCGGCCGAGCGCCTCTTCCTTGCTGATGAGGCCCTCGTTGACGAGGTCGGTGGCGATCTTGACGGCCGCCGCCGCGGTCCGCTTCGCGCTGCGCGTCTGGAGCATGTACAGCTTCCCGCGCTCGATCGTGAACTCGAGGTCCTGGACGTCGCGGTAGTGCTTCTCGAGCTGCTGGCCGATGCGCACGAACTCGCCGTAGACCTCGGGCATCTCGGTTTCCATCTGGCTGATCTTCGGGGCGGTCCGGATGCCGGCCACGACGTCCTCTCCCTGGGCGTTCGTGAGGTACTCGCCGAACAGCACCTTCTCGCCGGTGTTCGGGTCGCGGGTGAAGGCGACCCCGGTCCCCGAGTCGTCGCCCATGTTGCCGAAGACCATGGTCACGACGTTGACCGCGGTGCCGAGGTCGTGGGCGATCTTCTGGTTGTTCCGGTAGTCGACGGCGCGTTTGCCGAACCAACTGGCGAAGACCGCCTTGATCGCAAGGTCGAGCTGCTCGGACGGATCGCTCGGGAAGTCGCGGCCAGTGTCGTCGCGGACGATCCCCTTGAACCCGGTGGTCAGCGCGCGCAGGTCGTCGGCGGTCAGCTCGGTGTCCTGTTCGACGCCGCGGGCGTGCTTGGCCGCCTCGAGTGCAGTGTCGAAGCGCTCACCCTTCACGTCCATGACGATCCGTCCGAACATCTGGATGAAGCGGCGATAGGCGTCCCAGCCGAAGCGCTCGTTGCCGGTCAGGGCGACCAGCCCGTGGAGGGTCTCCTCGTTGAGCCCGAGGTTGAGGACCGTGTCCATCATGCCGGGCATCGAGAACTTGGCTCCCGAACGGACCGAGACCAGGAGCGGGTCCGCGGCGTTGCCGAAACCCTTGCCGGTCAGCGTCTCCACCTCGCGAACCGCCTCGAGCACGTCATCCCAGAGACCGTCGGGGAGCTTCTCGCCCGCGGTGAAGTAGTCGTTGCAGGCCTCGGTCGTGATCGTGAACCCGGGGGGGACCGGCAGACCGGCGGTCGTCATCTCGGCCAGCCCGGCGCCCTTGCCTCCGAGGAGGTCCCGCATCTGGGCGTTGCCTTCGGCGCGACCACCGCCCCA
>JANMBS010000201.1:0-1774 GCA_031360525.1 Thermomicrobiales bacterium | reverse complement strand
GCGATGAGCATCCTGCTCCAGCTGGGCATCGTCGACGTCACGGCCGGGCTTCTGCTGTGCGCCGCGGCCTCGGCGGTCGGGGTCTACCTGTATGCGCGGGCCGGGGTGGATCCTGTGACTGGGGTCGCGGTGCCGGAGCCGTCGCGGGTGACCTGGTTCGTCCACGGCCTGCGGATCTCCACGATTCGATAGGAGCAAACAGAACCGACGACAGTGGCCACTCTCATCGGCGCCGCGGCGGCTACCAGATGTCGCCGACCGTGAATCCGTCGGGGAACGGGTCGCTGGGGTCGACCACGTAGCTGGCGAACCCGGTGATCCAAGCCTGCCCGGTGATCGACGGGACGATCGCACGGTACTCCCCGACCGACGCCTCCTCCTCGACCCGCCCGGTGAAGACCGTGCCGAGGATGCCCTCGTGCCGGAATTCATCACCGACGGCCAAACCCCCGCGGGCATGGAGCGTCGCCATCCTGGCCGAGGTCCCGGTGCCGCATGGCGAGCGGTCGATCGCGCCGGTCCAGGTCGCCGGCCGCTCCCAGTCGAGCGTCCCGGTCGAGACAGTCACGCCGTTGCGCAGGCTGTTCGCCGGGTCGTGGGCAAGCCCGGACAGCTGCCCGATGGTGATCCCGGCGAAGCCCGGCTGATCCGGGTGGACGACCGGCAGTTGCTCGTTCGCCGCGGCCTTGATCATCTCGGTGATACGCACGATGTCGGCGCCTTCGTCCGGCATCAGGCGCAGGCCGAACGGCTCGGCGTCGGCGATGACATAGAACATCCCGCCGTAGGCCACGTCGACGCTCACCGTCCCGAGATGGGGTACCTCGACGGGCGCCGCGAGGTGGGTCGCGAAGGACGCCACGTTGCGGAACGTGACGGCCGTCACCTTGCCGTCCTGGCACGCGGCCCGGACCCGGATCAGCCCGGCCGGCGCCTCGAGGGTCAGCTCGGTCACCGGCTCCACCATCGGCAGCATCCCGGTCTCGAGCAGGACGGTCACCACGCACATCGTGTTCGTGCCGGACATGCCCGGATACTCGACCTGCTCCATGATCACGTAGCCCGCGTCGGCCTCGGGCTCCCGGGACGGCAGGATGAGGTTGCAGTTCGCGGCCGGATAGCCGCGCGGCTCGCGGAGCATGCGCAGGCGCAGGTCGTCGTGGTGCTCGTGGAGCCAGGACATCGCCTCGAACATCGTCGCGCCCGCGACGCCACTGACGCCACCGACGATGACCCGACCGGGCTCGCCAGCCGCATGCGCGTCGACCGCCTCGATCACCGGGCCGATCCGCAGCCGAGCGGGAACCTCAGGCACGGCCTACCGGCCGCGCTGGGCGTCGGCCAGCTCGCGGGCGACGTCCCGTCGCGCGTCGCGGTCGGCGATGTCCCGGCGGCGGTCGTGGAGCTGCTTGCCACGCGCGAGACCGAGTTCGATCTTGGCCCGGCCCTTTTCGTTGATGTACAGCCGGAGCGGGACGATGGTCTGGCCCTTCGCTTTCGTCTTGCCCAGCAGCTCGTCGATCTCGGAACGGTGGAGGAGGAGCTTGCGCGTGCGCTTCGGCTCGTGGTTGTAGCGATTGCCACCTTCGAACTTGGCGATGTCGGCGCCGACCAGCCAGGCCTCGTCGCGCTCGATGCGCGCGTAGGCGTTGGACAGGTTCGCCTTGCCAGCGCGGAGCGACTTGATCTCCGTTCCGGTCAGGACGATGCCCGCCTCGAACGTCTCGTCGATGGTGAAGTCGTGGCGGGCTCTTCGATTGAGTGCGACGGTCGT
>JANMBS010000516.1:0-2291 GCA_031360525.1 Thermomicrobiales bacterium | reverse complement strand
GGTGCGTTCAACTACTCGCCGCCGATCGCGTGGCTGTTCGGGCCGGTCGGCGCGCTCGAATGGCTGACATTCCTGTGGCTGTGGCTGGCGCTCCTCGTCGGCAATATCATCTGGCTCGGCGTGCGCGGCGTGCGCGTGGTCTGGATCCTGGCGTTCCCCCCCGTGGCCCTCGAGCTCTATCACGGCAACATCCATCTCTGGATCGCGGCCGCGATCGCGCTGGGGTTTCGCCATCCGTGGACGTGGGGCTTCGTATTGCTGACCAAGGTCACGCCGGGGATCGGTCTCCTCTGGTTCGCGGTCCGGCAGGAGTGGCGGTCTCTGGCGATCGCCCTGGGCGTCACCGGGGCGATCGTGGCGGTCTCTGTCCTGCTCCAGGGCCAGCTCTGGGTCGACTGGATCTCGTTCGTCACCTCGACGCCTGAGGGCGGGTCCGTGGCGCAATTCCAGATCCCGGTCCCCCTGTGGCTTCGGCTGCCGGTCGCGGCCGTGGTGGTGGTCTGGGGCGCCCGGACGGATCGACGTTGGAGCGTGCCGGTCGCGGCGACGCTGGCGCTGCCGGTGTTGTGGGTCAGTGGTTTTGCGATCTGCGCGGCCCTGGCGAGTGAGGCCGTGCGTCATCCAACGGAACGTTCGTCGAAACCAACGTCACCACGCGAAGCCGTAAACGTCCAGCCCTAGCCTCAGACGATCAATATCCTGCCGTCGGCGGCGGCGTATGCGCGACCACCTCCACGACCACCATCCCGGCGGCGCAGATGACGATCCCGGCCCAGGCCCCTTCGTACGAGTACGTCGCGATGAAGATGGCCGCCATGAGCGCCGCCTCCCGACGGATCAGCAACATCGCCGGCACCAGGAACAGCAATCCGAAGATGTGGAGTGACAGCGAGCCGACCACCGAGAGCAGGCCGACCCACGCGCCGGCGCGGTCGCGTGGGACGAACCAGACCGCGACGACGCACGCCACGGCGACCACCAGGCCGGCGCCCGGCGGCAGGAAACGCGGCATCGCGAAACCGCCGAGGTCCCAGCTCGGGTCGCTGGCGACCTGCAACTGTGCGGTCCAGTCGAACCAGAGATCGATCCCGGTCACGCGGGTGGCCGCTACTACGACGAGGAGGACGACGAGCGCAGCGCCGATCGCCGCGCGCGGTCGATGGCGCAACACGTAGATCCACGGATGTGGCTGCGAGACCTTGACCGCACCGACGATTGTGGCCAGACCACCGATGAGCGGCCCCGACTCGGTGGGATCGGACACGTCCCTCGTCCGAGGATCCCATGGAGCGGCGCCCGCCCGATAGAACAGGAACACGAACGCCGCGAAGAGCAGGGTCTGGACGTTGGCGCCGAAGATCGATTCGGCGAACGGCGGCCAGGCGAGAACGAGCGGCAACCACAGCCATGGGATCCCAAGGCGGCGACACGCAGCGAGCGCGGCGACCAGCATGATCGCCACGGCCACCGCCCCGACCAGCATCCGCGGGAGACCGGTCAAGAGGGCAAAGAACGGCAGCACGTACGGCGGGTACAGGAACGGCTGCGTCGCGCCCGGCGGCGAGGTGAACGCGCCGGCCAGGTAGGGCGGTTCCCCAGCGAGCCAGCGCTCTGCGGCGCGGAGCGGGATCTCCACGTCGACCGCGAAACGCGGTGCGATCAGGACGGTCTCGAGGAGAGCCTTGACGCTGAGCAGTGTCAGGAGCACGACGAGTGCCCCGATGAGGAGACGTCGGGGACCGTTCATCGGCGCGATACTAGCCCGCCTCTACCCCTCCAGACTGCACACCAATGGTCCTATTCGTGCCGGAGAGCGGGCCGAGTAAACTGCCGCAGATGTCCACCGACCGCCTGGGCCCGAGCCTCGCGATCGTCCTGCCGGCGTACAACGAGGCCGAACGGATCGGCTCAGCGCTGGACGAGCTGTTCGGCTACCTGCACCGACGCGGAGAGAGTGCGCGCGACGGGGCGCAGGGGGCCGGTCGACTCCCGGAAAGCATCGATGTCGTCGTCGTCGACGATGGCAGCACGGACGAGACCGCCGCCATCGTGGAGGCTCGCCCGGAGGCGATGGGCCTCGGACCGACCCTGCGGCTGCTCCGCGTGCCACACGGCGGCAAGGGTGCGGCTGTCAGGGCCGGGATGCTCGATGCGACCGCCGACCTGATCGTCTTCGCCGATGCCGATATGGCGACGCCACCGGACCAGCTTCCGCTGCTGGTCGAGGGCTTGACCGATCACGACGTCTCACTCGGGTCCCGGATCCAGCCCGACGGTTCGGACATGCGCGC
>JANMBS010000478.1:0-3601 GCA_031360525.1 Thermomicrobiales bacterium | reverse complement strand
GCCGCCAGGTTCGATGGCGGCCATCGATCGCTCGCGCCACTGGACGGCCTCCCGTGCCCTCACGGCGGCCATGAACGCGTTATAGACCCGGGTCTTGCGTCGCCTGACCCTCGCGGTATGAGGCCAGGAGACGGGCGTCCCAGGCCTCGTAGAAGTTCTGGTCGTCCTCGGTCATTCCTCGGGTGTTCCGGGTCATATCGGGCCTCTTTGGCGCGTAGCGTTCACTCTTGGACGATTGCGAGGTTCGCGGTCGCCAGGACCGCGAGCGGGCTCATCGCTTCGCCTCGTCGAGCCGGTCGCCGGGGCTCAGCGCCTTGGCGGCCACGAGGGCGCGCTCCTGACGGGTCGACGCCGCATAGCGGGCGAGCATGGCCGGCGACCTCCACCCTGCGATCGCCATCAGGTCGTGCTCCTGCATCCCGGCCGCGAGCATCGCGTACGCGTAGGCGTGGCGGAATGCGTGGGGGTGGGCGAGGGCCGGCGGGATGCCGGCATCCCGGCACCGGTCGCGGATCAGCTCGGCGAGGCCGGTCTCACGCAATCGACCCTTGCGGCCGAGCCACAGCCAGTCCTCGCCGGCATCATCGCGCTTCGCGCGCGCCCGGAGGTAGCGGTCGAGGGTCAGGACCGTGCCGGTGCCGATCGCCACCACCCGCGTCCGGCTGCCCTTGCCGGTCACGGTGACGAGACCGTGGTCGAGGTCGACGTCGGCGACCCGCAGCCCGAGCACTTCGGCGCGGCGGGTGCCGGTGTCGATCAGCAGGCGCAGGATCGCCTCGTCGCGCCGTCCGTTGTACCCCTTGTCGCGCGCGCAAGCGTCGAGCAGCGCCTGCAGCTGCGCCTCGCGCAGGACCGGCGGGGGGGTCTCGGGCAGCCGCGGCGGCTTCATGTGGACCATCGGGCTGACCTTGACCTCGCCGTCTTCGGTCGCCCAGGTGAAGAACGCCTGACAGCCGCGATAGCGGTTGTGGGCGGTGGCCGGCGAGCGCCGGGTCAGCAGATCGGCGATGAACGCCTCGACGTGCTCGCGGCGGATCGCCCCGACGCGGGTCGGCATGCCGGCGGCAGCGAGGAAGTCGGCGAGCCGCTCGACCGCGCTGGTATACGTCGCAATCGTCGCCGGACTGACCCGCCGGGCGGCCAGCGAACGGCGCCACGACGTCAGCAGCGCCCGAACGTCATCGGGGCTCGTGGTAGCATTCGCGCTCTTGGTGGTGGCATCGATCGCCATCGCTCGTGACCTCGGCTACGGGTGAGGAACAACCCAGAGCATGCGGTATTCGAGCGGTGTAGGTCAAGCCACCACCGGGATGACTCTCGGTAATGTGCTCTCGATGAGCACGAAACGTCGGGCGGCTAGCTCAGCTGGTTAGAGCACTTGCTTGACATGCAAGAGGTCACTGGTTCGAGTCCAGTGTCGCCCACCACAACACGAACAGAGAGCGTCGAACGGGACGCGCCGCGTGGAGCGGGCCACCAGAGAGTCGGGCCCCGGCTGCAAGCCCGACGGTCAGCTCCGTATCGGTACCACCCGTGAGCGGCCGGCGAACCGGCCCGGGCGTCGCCCGTTAGCGCGGCCACGAGTGCGCCACCACGGTGGTGAAGGCGGGTGGGACCGCGGGAGAAAGCCTCTCGTCCTGTCGAAGGACGCGAGGCTTTGTGATTCTCTGGAGGCGACGGACATGAGCGAACAGAAGGGCGACGGCGCCGCGGGCGAGGTCGGGATCGAGGTCGAGGACCCGATCGCCCTCGAGGTCCCTGAACGCGGGTCGGCCGATGAGCTCATGGACCACGGCGCCGCCGGGGAGCTCGGGCCGATGCGCCACTCGGCCGCGCACGTCCTGGCCGAGGCCGTGCTCGAGCTGTTCCCTGGCACCAAGCTCGGGATCGGGCCGGTCATCGACGACGGCTTCTACTACGACTTCCAGCTCCCGCGCCCGCTCACCCCCGACGACCTTCCTGCGATCGAGGCGCGGATGCGCGAGAGCATCGCCGCCGACCACCCATTCGAGCTCAGCGAGCGGTCGCCGGCCGAGGCCCGAGCCTTCCTGGTCGAGCACGACCAGCCGTTCAAGATGGAGATCATCGACGACCTGTTGGCCGCCGCCCAGCGCGACGGCTCCCCGATGCCACCGACCACGTTCTACCGCCAGGGTCCGTTCATCGACCTGTGCCGCGGCCCGCATGTGGCGAGCACCGGCAACATCGGGCCGTTCAAGCTGCTCGGCACAGCCGGGGCGTATTGGCGCGGCGACGAGAAGCGGCCGATGCTCCAGCGTGTCTATGGCACGGCATGGGCGACCCAGGAAGACCTCGACGGTTACCTGTGGCGGCGCGAGGAGGCGAAGAAGCGCGACCACCGCCGCCTTGGCGTCCAGCTCGACCTGTTCAGCTTCCACGACGTCTCGCCGGGCTCGGCCTTCTGGCACCCCAAGGGCCAGACGATCTGGCGCACGCTCGAGGGGGCCATGCGCGAACTCCAGGCGAAGCGCGGCTATCAGGAGGTCAGCACGCCCATCGTCGTGTCGGAGCGGCTGTGGCGCCAGTCCGGGCACTGGGACCTCTACAAAGAGAACATGTTCATCGTCGAGTCGGAGAACCAGCTGTTCAGCCTCAAGCCGATGAACTGCCCGGAAAGCACGTTCATCTATCGATCGCACCTGCGGTCGTATCGCGATCTGCCGCTGCGGTTCAGCGAATTCGGTCGGCTGCACCGCAACGAGCGGTCGGGCACGTTGAGCGGGCTGACCCGCGTCCGCCAGTTCATCCAGGACGACGCGCACCTGTACGTCCGCCCGGACCAGTTGATGGACGAGATCCAGGCGCTGCTGGGCGAGGTGCGCGAGGCCTATGGCTGGTTCGGACTGACGCCGCGTTTCGCGTTCGCGACCAAGCCGGACAAAGCCATCGGCGACCCGGCGCTCTGGGAGCGGGCCGAGCAGCTGATCCGCGAGGCGTTCGCGGCGGCCGACATCAGCTACGACCTGAAGCCCAAGGACGGGACGTTCTACGCGCCAAAGATCGACATCTATATCGACGACGCCCTCGGGCGCGAATGGCAGATGGCGACCATCCAGGTCGACCTGACGATGCTCCCTGAACGCTTCGACCTGACCTACATCGACGAGAACGGGCAGCCGCAGCGCCCGATCGCCATCCACCGGGCGATCTACGGCTCGCTCGAGCGATTCATCGGCATCCTCGTCGAGCATTTCGCCGGCGCCTTCCCGTTGTGGGTGGCCCCGGTCCAGGCCGCGGTCATCCCGATCGCCGATCGTCACCTCCCGGCGGCCGAGGAGTTCGCGGGCGTTCTGCGTTCGCGCGGCCTGCGGGTGGAGGTGGATGGATCCGACAACCGGATGCAGAACAAGATCCGCCTCGCCCAGGGGCAGAAGGTCCCGTACATGATGGTCCTCGGCGATCGGGAGATCGAGGCGAGGACCGCATCGCCGCGCACCCGTTCGGGAGAGCAGCAGCCGGCCGAAGCGTGGGACAGCCTCGCGGATCGACTCGCCGCGGAGAGTCGCGCCCGCATCATCTCCTGACAATGGCCGCCGCGGCCACGACGGCGTTGGTCTCTGGGATTGTGACAAATGCGCAC
>JANMBS010000433.1:0-3410 GCA_031360525.1 Thermomicrobiales bacterium | reverse complement strand
CGCCACCCCCACCCCTTCGCCACCCGATACGCCGGCCCGCCCCGACCGCACCGATCCCCCCCACACCCGGGGGGGGGGCCCCAGACGCCCGCCCCCCACGCCGTCGCCTGAGCTGGACATGGCTCGGCCTCGTCCCGTTCTTCATCTTTGCGACGGTCTTCCTGATCATCCCGACGTTCTATCTCGTCGTCGGCAGCTTCCAGGATTCGGCCGGCAACTACACGCTCCAGAACTACGCCGATCTCTCCCAGCCAGAGATCACGAACGCGTACCTCACCAGCATCGAGATCAGCCTCGTGACAGCCGTCATCGGTGGGGTCTTCGGCTTCCTGCTGGCCTACGCGGTCATCTCCGGCGGGCTGCCGGGCAAGTTCCGTGCCGGGCTCCTGACGTTTTCCGGCGTGGCGTCCAACTTCGCCGGTGTCCCGCTCGCCCTCGCGTTCATCTTCACCCTGGGACGACTCGGATTCCTGACCATCTTCCTCCGTGACATCGTCGGCCTGGATATCTACGACAACGGGTTCAGCATCTACTCGAAGCTCGGGCTCGAGATCGTCTATCTCTACTTCCAGTTTCCGCTGATGGTCCTGATCATGGCGCCGGCCATCGACGGACTCCGCCAGGAGTGGCGCGAAGCATCCGAGAACATGGGTGCCTCGAGCGCGCAGTACTGGCGCTACGTCGCACTGCCGATCCTCACCCCGTCGATCCTCGGCACGATGATCCTGCTGTTCGGGAATTCCTTCGGCGCCCAGGCGACCGCCTATCAGCTGACCGGAGGGACGCTCAATATCGTGACGCTCCTGATCAGCCGCCAGATCCGCGGCGACGTCCTCAACAACATCGGCCTCGGGTACGCCATCGCGATGGGCATGGTCGCGATCATGGCGGTGACGATCCTGCTCTATGTCTGGCTGCAGCGTCGAGCAGCACGGTGGCAGCGATGAGACTGAGCCGTGCGTGGTGGTGGATCGTCTTCATCGTCGGTTTCCTGTACTTCTTCCTGCCGCTGGCCGGCACGTTCGAATTCTCGCTCGGCCATCCGATCGGGCCGGTCCATGCGCAGCCCACACTCGAGTATTACGTGAACGTCGTCAGCAGCAAGGAGTTCCTGAGCAGCCTCGGCTACTCGTTCATCGTCGGCATCATCACGATCGTCGTGAGTGTCGGCTTGATCATGCCAACCGCGTTCTGGGTCCGACTCCGGATCCCGCGCGCGCAGCCGCTCGTCGAGTTCATCACCCTGCTGCCGTTCGTCATCCCGCCGATCGTCCTCGTCTTCGGTCTACTGAGCACGTACAGCCACCCGCCCCTCCCATTCACCTATACGGACCTGGGAAGTACTGCCCTGCTGGTGGCCGCCTACGTGGTGCTGTCCTTTCCCTACATGTACCGGGCGGTGGACACCGGTCTGCAGGCGATCGATATCCGAAACCTCACCGAGGCCGCGCAGAGCCTGGGCTCCGGCTGGGGCCGGATCCTGGTCCAGGTCATCTTGCCGAACGTTCGCGTCGCACTGGTAAGCGGCGCGTTCCTGACCCTGGCCATCGTCGTCGGGGAGTTCACCATCGCGACGTTCCTGGCCCGGCCGGCGTTCGGGCCCTACCTGTCGGTTCTCGGCCAGACGAAGGCGTACGAGCCCGCCGCCGCGTCGATCATCAGCTTCGGCCTGACCTGGCTCGCGATGATCTTCATCGCCGTCATCGGCCGGAGCTCGCGGACCCGGGTCGCCGTCACCGGCGCTCGCTAGGGAGGTCAAGAGAAGCCACGATGTCGTTCCTGACATTGACCGGGGTCCAGAAGATATTCCCCGGCGGCGTCGTTGCCGTCGAGGATTTCAACCTCGAGGCCGTCCGCGGCGAGTTCGTCTCGTTCCTTGGGCCGTCCGGCTGCGGCAAGACCACGACCCTGCGGATGATCGCGGGCTTCGAGAAGCCGAACGCGGGCACGATCGTCGTGAACGGCACGGACATCACCTATCGGTCGCCCAATCAGCGCAACGTCGGCATGGTCTTCCAGTCGTACGCGCTCTTCCCGAACATGTCGGTCGCGGGCAACATCGGGTTCGGGCTCAAGGTCCGCAGGCGCCCCAAGGCGGCGATCGACAAGCGTGTCGGTGAGCTGCTCGAACTGATCCACCTCGAGGGCCGCGGCGACCGCTTCCCGTGGCAGATGTCCGGTGGCCAGCAGCAGCGCGTCGCGCTCGCCCGGGCGCTCGCCATCGAGCCCCAGGTGCTGCTCCTCGACGAGCCCCTGTCGGCGCTCGACGCCAAGATCCGGATCGTCCTGCGCAAGGAGATCCGGGCGATCCAGCGCCAGCTCGGGATCACCACGGTCTACGTCACACACGACCAGGAGGAGGCGCTCTCGTTGTCGGACCGCGTCGTGGTCATGAGCGACGGTCGGATCGAGCAGATCGGGACACCCTCGGAGATCTACAACTTCCCGAACACCGCGTTCGTGGCGTCGTTCGTCGGCACGCTCAACCTGGTCACCGCCGGGGTGGTCGATGCGGCGGGGGGCCGCCTGTCGATCGACGGCCAAGAGGTCAGGACCAGCAAGGCCGTGACCGATGCGGGGTCCGACGGTCGGGTGACGCTCGCGGTGCGCCCGGAGGGCATCGAACTCGGGGACGGTGAGACCGGCGCCAACCGGCTGAACGGGACCGTCGAGGACATCAACTTCCTCGGTTCGATCGTGCGCATCCGGGTCAAGGTCGGCGACGGCTCCGATGGCGCGACACCGACGATCATCGCGCTCGACACGTTCAACGAACCGCACCTCCGAATCCCCGGCGTCGACGAGACGGTGAAGATCTCGTTCCCGCCCGAGGCGTGCTTCGTCCTCGGCGCGGCGCGTGACGGGGCCCTCGCCAGCTCGGAGGCCGGCGCGGAGGTGTGACCGTCCGGCTCGACGGCATCGACCTCGTCGTCTTCGACAAGGACGGCACGATCATCGAATTCGGGTTGATGTGGGGCGGCTGGGCGGTCGGGCTGGCCGAGGCACTGACAGCGGCGACAGGGCGGGTCGTCGCCGAGCCGCTCTACGCGATGCTCGGGGTCGATCCGGAGGGCGCCGTGGTGGTGCCGGGCGGTGGACTGGCCGCCACGCCGATGGGGCTACTCCGGGACCGCACACGCGACGTGTTGCTGGACTTCGGTCTGGGCAAGGCCGAGGCGGAACGGGCGCTCGAGTCAGCCTGGCACGCTCCGGACCCGGTGGCTCTGGCGCGACCGCTGACGGTCCTCGGCGTCCTGTTCGTCCGGCTGCGCGCCGGCGGCTGCCTCATCGCGGTGGCGACGACCGATGACCGCGAGCCGACCGAACGCACGCTGGCCTCCGAGCTGGCGAGGGCCCCGTCACGCGCCGCGCCGAGGACGAAGCACGCCTCGGGCGGGAACGAGATCTTC
>JANMBS010000420.1:0-1532 GCA_031360525.1 Thermomicrobiales bacterium | reverse complement strand
GAGAAACGCCCCGGGATCGAGCCCATCAACGTGCTTGTCAGCGGGGCGACCACCAGCGAGATGCCGACTCCGAAGAAAAGGGCGTACGGGAGGATGTCGATGAACACCGATGCCGGCGGGATCAGGCTGGCCGGGTCCTGGATCGATGCCTGCCAGGGTGCGGAGTCGGCGGGCAACCTCGCCAGCCAGAGCAGACCGATGGCCATCAGTGTCGGCCCGAGGATCAGGAACCGCCGCGATCCGATCCGGCCGGCCAGTGTCCCGACCCGTGTCGAGAGGATGGCGAGCATGATCCCGGTCGGAAGGCCGATGAGGCCGGCCCCGAGTGCCGTGTAGCCGAGCACACCCTGGAGCACGACTGCCTGATAGAAGAACGTGACGTAGAGCGCGCCATAGACGAAGAATGTCAAGAGATTGATGGCGCTGAACGCACGCGAGCGGAAGAGCCCCATGGGCACCAACGGGTCCGGTCGTCGCGTCATCAGGATCGGGAAGATGATCAGCGCGACGACGCCGATCGCGATCGAGATCCAGGCAGCGGTGTCCGACCACGCGTGCGATTGGCCGCGGATGACCCCGAACGCAAGGCCACCGACCGCCAGCGCAGCGACGCAGGCGCCGAGCCAGTCGAAGCGCCCGGTCGTCTCCGTATCGCGCGACTCCTCGACGTGGGTCAGGGTCGCCCACAACGCGACTCCGAGTAGTGGGACGTTGATCAGGAATGCGATCCGCCAGCCGAGGGTGTCCACCAGGCTGCCGCCCACGACCGGGCCGAGGACCGTCAGCGCCGAGGTCGAGGCCGCCCAGATGCCGAACGCCCGACCTCGTTCGGGTCCGCTGAAGGCGTGGCTGATGAGGGCCAGCGAGCCCGGGATGAGCAGGGCTCCCGCGCCACCCTGGGCCAGCCGGAACACGATCAGCCACTCGAGGGTCGGGGCCAGACCGCACAGCGCCGAGGTCGCAGCGAACCCGACCAGCCCGATGGCATAAACGCGCCGCCGGCCATAGTGGTCGGACAGGGCTCCGGCCAGGATGAGCAGGGCGGCGAGGACCGCCAGATAACCGCCGACGATATAGGCCTGGCCTTCGAGGACGCCGACCAGGGTCCCGGGCAGCTCCTGGCCGATGTGCTTGAGCGCCGCGTTGACGATCGTTCCATCGAGGAAGACGGCGCCGGAGCCGATGACGGTGCAGGCGATGGTCCAGCGCTGGCGAGTGGTCATGTCGGGGCAGTGTCGCAGCGACGCCGGGCTTCGGGCAAGGTGCTTGTAGACTCTCGGCGATGCCCGGACCCGTGGCGCTTGTCGGCGCCGGTGAATTCCTCCCCGAGATGCTCGGATTCGACGCCGGATTGCTCGCCGCGACTGGTCGATCGCGTCCGCGCGTCGCGATCCTGCCGACCGCGTCGTACCCCGATGGCGAGGAGGTGTTCACCCGCTGGGCGACCATGGGTGTCGCCCATTTCGGGGAGCTCGGCGCCGAGGTCGAGCCGGTCTTCGTGCGCGACCGAGCGGAGGCGGACGATCCCGCTG
>JANMBS010000417.1:0-6158 GCA_031360525.1 Thermomicrobiales bacterium | reverse complement strand
GTCGTGGGACCGTCGGGGATGAGCTCGGTGTAGCTGTAGTACTGGGCGTCCTGGACCTGGCAGAAATACGGTCCGTAGAACAGCTCCTGGAACAGGATGAACTGGGCGCCCTGCTCGGCAGCCTCGTGCGCCCGCTGCTCGTGCTTCTGGATCATCGATTCCTTGTCGCCGGTCCAGCTCGCCTGGACGAGTGCGCCGCGGACGGTTCGGGGCATGTCGCGCGTCACCTCAACTGACGGGGCCTCTTGGGTCGAAGAGGGGAGAGGGTACACCTTCGGATCGGTCTCGCGCCCCTGCTCGCGCCCGTCCAGGTTCGGTGCCTGACACGCCCCATTGATGGGTCGAATGCCCTTCTGGCCGCTGTTTCGGGCCGATGTCGTGCTTGCCAGTCACCAAGAGCCGTCGAGGCGGCCGGACGGCGCCTGCTCTTGGTCTTCGATCCCTCCGTGGTGCCTGACAAACCCCGGCGAGCCCGAGACCGTGCCGTCCCGTCGTAACGCGCTCCCTCAGTCGGGGAGCGCCTCCGGCCGCCTGCGCATGTACCACTCGGTGAACTCGCGGCATCGGCCTTCGTCGTCGAAACGGCAGACGAAGACGTTCGCGAATTCGCGGTCGATGGTCGATCGGTCGTCGGTGAGGTAGCGCGTCCGGCCGTGGGCCACGTACGTGTCTCCGTCGATCGCGAGGACCACGTAGTCGGCTTCCCAGGAGCCAGGGTCATCGGGGTCGGTCAGCCACGATTCGACGACCGCGGCGCGCCCGACGACGGCCTCCTCGAACGGATCGTAGGCGTAGCGGACGTCCGTGCTGAAGAGGTCACCGATGGCGACCGGATCGAGGAGTCTCCAGGCATCGACGTATCGATCGAGCCAGGATCGGAAAGCGGCGTGGTTCATCGGGAGACTCCTCAACGCAAGCCTTCGCTCACGGTAGCATCAGTGGCTCGAACGGTCGCGCTTTCCCACCGTTCGACACCCCAGGAGGGCCCACGATGACCGACGAGGTCGAGCTCATGTCCAGGACGGCCGCCCTCGCGACCGAATACCTGGCCTCGCTGGCAAGCCGCCCGGTCGGCGGTCCGGTCGATCTCGCGGCGCTGCGGACGGCCATGGGTGGCGCGCTCCCGGATGGTCCGACCGATCCGCTCAGGGTTGTCGAAGACCTCGCCGCAGCCGCGGACCCGGGCCTCATCGCGAGCGCCGGCGGCCGGTATTTCGGTTTCGTCATCGGTGGCAGCCTCCCGGCGGCACTCGGGGCGGACTGGCTGACCAGCGCTTGGGACCAGAATGCCGGCCTGTATGCGATCTCTCCGGCTGCCGCGGTGGCCGAGGAGGTCGCGGGCGGCTGGCTCGTCGAGCTGCTCGCCCTCCCCGTCGGGACGAGCGTCGGGTTCGTGACCGGCGCCACCATGGCCAATTTCACGGCGCTCGCCGCCGCACGCAACGGGGTCCTTGCCCGGACCGGCTGGGACGTCGAGCGGCAGGGCCTCCAGGGCGCACCGCCGGTGACGGTGATCACCCACGGCGGGACGCATGTCACGGTCTACGCCTCGCTCCAGATGCTCGGCCTCGGGCGCGAGGGCGACCGCGTCCGCAGGGTCGCCGCCGACGACCAGGGCCGGATGCGACCCGACACGTTGCGCGAGGCGCTGGCCGGCGTCGATGGCCCGGTCATCGTCTGCATGCAGGCCGGCAACGTGAACACCGGCGCCTTCGATCCGTTCGAGGAGCTGATCCCGATCGCCCACGAACGTGGCGCCTGGGTGCATGTCGACGGGGCGTTCGGGATCTGGGCCGCGGCGGTCCCCTCCCTGCGTCACCTCATGGCCGGCTCCCAGGCGGCCGACTCGTGGTCGACCGATGCCCACAAGTGGCTCAATGTGCCGTACGACTCGGGGCTCGTCTTCGTCCGAGACGCGGCCGCCCACCATGCGTCGATGACCCTCGGCGCCGAGTACTACGTCGAGACCCAGGGCGGCGAACGCGACAACTACAACTGGACGCCCGAATCGTCGAGCCGAGCGCGCGGCTTCACCGTCCTGGCCGCACTACGGTCGCTCGGGCGGTCCGGCGTGGTCGATCTCATCGAGCGCGACTGCGCCCATGCGCGGCGGATGGCCGAACGATTGTCGGCCGGTCCGGGGGTGCGCATCCTCAACGACGTCGTCCTCAATCAGACCCTTGTCCGGTTCGAGGCGGATGGTGACGATCCCGACGGGAGCGCGGGTGACCGGCGCACGCGCGCGGTGATCGACGCGGTCCAACGCGAGGGGACGTGCTGGCTGGGCGGCACCACGTGGGCCGGCCGGGCCGCGATGCGGTTCTCGGTCTCCGGCTGGCGAACGACCGAGGACGACATCGAGCGCTCCGCGGCGGCGATCCTCGCCTGTCTCGCGGCGGTCGCTGTTGCCGGAATCGTGGCGCCGTCGGCGATCGCCGGATAACCGAAGACCCCGGCCGACTGGGATCGGGCGGGGTCGTCGAGTCGCGTTCCGGCTCGCAGGGGAGCCGGGTCGACGCGTCAGGATGCCGGCTTGACGGACATCCCCGTGTGCAGATACGCCGTGAACCGCGCCGTGACGGCGAAGACGCCGTGGATCCGGACGCCGTTGCGCAGCGTGCTGATGGCCTTGCCATTCCCGATGTAGATGCCGATGTGGGAACCGTAGCCCCAGACCACCAGGTCACCGATCTTCGGGTTGGTCCGGCTCGCCAAGCCGCGGGCCTTGAAGTTCAGGTAGATCGCGCGGGCCGATCGGAGCCGCGGGTAGCGGATGACGGATGCGTTACCGGCCTTGAGGAACGAGTAGACCACCAGGCCCGAGCAATCGAACGACGAGGGGCCGGTCGCGGCGTACCGCCACGGATCGCCGTACTGGAGCTTCGCGATCTGGACGATCTGCGAGGCCTCCGTCGTGGCCGTGAAAGCAGCGGCCGGGGTCGTCGGGGCGGTGCTGAAGAGGACGGCGCCAGCGAGGGCGACCGGGATGAACGCTCGTGCGCCCAGATGTAGCGTGCGCAATGGAATTCCGTCCTGCCAGAGCGTCGCGTGGGGGCGCGACGGGCGGTGACGCCCGCGGAGACGCACGACAGGACGTGGAGAACCGGCCTGGACCGGTCTGTGGAGGGTGCCGACACGAATGGGACGTGGCCGGAGAGGGGCTCGGAGCGAGCCGTGCGAACGGGCGTTGTTCGAGTTGTCCGGGTTCCCATGTGTGACCTGGGGGTCAGTCGGCAGCCGAAGTCTAGCCGAGGCTGCAGATATGTGTCAGTAGGCCGTATCTCGGCTGGAGGCCTGTCCATTCGAGCCAGCGGACGAACGGCCTTCGCTGCGCTCCGTGGTTGTGCTGTAATGGCGGACCAGCGACGGCGCTTGGCGCCGGCGATCCGATGCTCGACGTCCGACCCGGCCCACGCGCCGGCGCAGCCACCCCGAGGTGATCCATGGGCACCACCACCGCACCCGGCGCCATGACCAGCGAGGAGATCGTCCGCCTGTCGAAGGAGCACACCTTCTTCTCGTGGTCGGTCCAGGGCGCCGTCGACCCGATCGCCATCGACCACGCCGAGGGCGTCTACCTGTACACACCCGAGGGCCAGCGGATCCTCGACTTCAACAGCCAGTTGATGTCGGTCAACATCGGCCACGGCGATCGGCGGGTGGTCGACGCGATCACGGCCCAGGCGACCAAGCTCCAGTACGTCCAACCCGCATTCGCCACCGAGATCCGGGCACGCCTCGGGGCGAAGCTGGCCGAGATCCTGCCCGGCGACATGGACAAGGTCTTCTTCACGCTAGGTGGCGCGGAGGCGATCGAGAACGCGATCAAGCTCGCGCGTGCGGCGACCGGCCGGCACAAGATCCTCGCTCGCTATCGCTCGTATCACGGGGCGACGCTCGGCGCGATGACCCTGACCGGCGACCCTCGCCGCTGGGCGAACGAGCCGGGCATCGTCGGCGTCGTCCGCTACCCGGACACGCACCGCTGGGGAGAGGCTGAACCACGTCCTGTGGCCGAGAGTCTCCAGGGCCTCGAGGACGTCATCCGCTACGAGGGCGCCAAGAGCATCGCAGCGGTCTTCCTCGAGACCATCGTCGGCACCAACGGCATCCTCATCCCGCCCGACGGTTACATCGCCGGTGTCCGCGAGATCTGCACGCGCAACGACATCCTGATGGTCGCCGACGAGGTGATGGCCGGCTTCGGGCGGACCGGGCGCTGGTTCGCGGTCGACCACTGGGACGTCACGCCCGACCTGATGACGATGGCCAAGGGCCTGACCAGCTCCTACCTGCCCCTTGGCGCGGTCGCGATGCGCCACGGCGTCGCCGAGAAGTTCGAGAGCCAGATGTTCTACGGCGGGCTGACCTATAGCAGCCACCCGGTCAGCCTGGCCGCCTCCTTGGCCACCATCGCCGTCTACGAGGAAGACGGCCTGATCGGTAACGCCGCCCGCCTCGATCCGGTCATGCGCGAGCACCACAGGCGCCTGGCCGAGCGGCACCCGAGCGTCGGCGCGACGCGCAACCTCGGGCTGTTCGGGATCATCGACCTCGTCCGGACGCGGGACCCGTGGACGCCCCTCACCCCGTTCAACGGGACCTCGGACGAGATGAAGGCGATCGCGTCGTTCCTGCGCAAGAACGGCCTGTACACCATGACCCCCAATAACTCGATCCACACCAACCCACCGCTGTGCATCACCGACGCGCAGCTGGCCGAGGGCTTCGCGATCATCGACGCGGCCCTCGACATCGCCGACCAGGCGGTCCAGGGCTAGCGCCCGCGTGTCGATCCTGGCAGGACTCCGATGACCGAAGACGTCGCGAGTGCACCTCGCGCGACCGACCGAACGTGGCGTCTGCGCCTCCGACCGTTGATCGGTTTCATGACGGTCCTGGTCCTCCTGCTCATCGTCTGGGAGGTGGTCAAGGCGATCGGCGGCGAGCGCTGGCAGGTCGACTCGTTCCTTGGGACCGGCATCGCAGTCGATTGGGCGCCGCCCCTCAGCTTCCCGTTCGCGACCGACGTGAAGTTGCCTCACACCTGGGTCATCGCACTCGAGTTTGCCGACACGGATGCGAATGGGATGACGACCCTGCAGCGGCTGATCGGCGCGGCGCTCTTCACGCTGCGGAACGCGGCGATCGGGTTCACTCTCGGTTCACTGTTGGGCCTGTCCCTGGCCATCGTGCTGGTGCATGTCCGGCTGCTCGAGCGTTCGCTCGTTCCGATCATCGTGGCCAGCTAGACCATCCCGATCATCGCCATCGCGCCACTCATCGTCATCGGGTTGAAGGCGGACTGGTTCGGCGTCGCGATCGTGGCCACCTACCTGACCTTCTTCCCCGTCACCATCGCCGCGCTGCGCGGTCTCCGGGCGTACGACCCGCGAGCGCTCGAATTGATGCGATCGTATTCGGCCTCGCGCCTGGCGATCCTGCGCAAGCTCCGCCTGCCGGCCTCGCGTCCGTACCTCTTCATCGGCTTCCGGATCGCCGCACCGGCGGCCGTCGTGGGGGCGATCGTCGGGGAGTTGCCGTCGCTGATCCAGGATGGGCTCGCCCGCCAGATCATCACCGGCATGCAGTACTACTCGTTGAACGCGGCATTCCTGTGGGCGGCGATCGTCGTCTCGTCGGTGCTCGGGATCGGGGCCTACCTGTTGGTGGCAGGTGCCGAATCCTGGGTGCTCCGTCACGAGCGTCGTGGCGACGCCATGGGGGCCTGACGATGGACGTCGCGCGGTCCGCGTCCGCCGCCAGGCCGGTGGTCGAGATCTCGGAGGTCTCGAAGACCTTCGCCGCGGGCGGGCACGGGAGCCGACCGGTGGAGGCGCTCGTCGGCATCGACCTGACCCTGGCCGCGGGAGAGTTCGTCTCGCTGATCGGGCCGTCGGGGTGTGGCAAGTCCACGCTGTTGCGGATCGTTGGCGACCTGACCGCACCGACATCGGGGACGGTGACGATCAATGGCAAACCCGCGCCGCAGGCCCGCCTGGACCGCGATTACGGCATGGTCTTCCAGGCCCCGGTCCTGTTCGATTGGCGGACCGTGCAGGGCAACGTGGAGTTGCCCCTCGAGATCATCGGGAGGCCGAAGGCCGAGCGTGGCCGTCGCGCAGCTGAGCATCTCGCCCTGGTCGAACTGTCCGACT
>JANMBS010000407.1:0-5902 GCA_031360525.1 Thermomicrobiales bacterium | reverse complement strand
ACTTCGACATGTTCCGGCTGTCGGAGCGCTACCTGGCACTCGTCGACGAGCGCGACATCGGGATCCCGTCAGGCTACCGGGAGCATCTCGCGGCGCTGCCCCGGATCGAGGCCACGCTGGCCGTCCATCCGCTGGCGTCCGTCCCGTGCCACAACGACCTGCTGGCCGACAACTACCTCGACGACGAGCAGCGGCTGTGGATCGTCGACTGGGAGTACAGCGGCAACGGCGACCCGACCTTCGAGCTCGGCAACACCTGCCAGGAGCTCGCCTACGACGAGGAACAGGCGACCGAGCTGTGCGCCGCCTACTTCGGCGGGGCCACGCCCGCCTTGCTCGCCCGGATGCACCTCCAGATGATCATGTCCGACGTCGGCTGGACCCTGTGGGCGGCCATCCAGGCCCGCATCTCCACCATCGACTACGACTTCACGGGCTGGGCCGAGGAGCGCTGGACGCGCGCATCGGCGGCGCTTGAAGGACCGGACTTCGAGTCATGGCTCGAGTCCGTCCGGCGCGGCTGACATGAGACTCACGGTCCTCGGCGGCGCCGGCGGCTATCCACCGGCCGCAGGTGCCTGCGGCGGCTACCTCATCGAACAAGACGGGTTCCGCCTCCTCGTCGATCCGGGTTATGCCATCGTCCCGCGGCTCCTCGGGATCATGCCCGCCGGAGCGATCGATGCCGTGCTGGTGAGTCACGGCCACCCAGACCACGTCGCCGACATGAACCCGCTGCTCCGCGCTCGCTTGATGAGCGACGACGATTCGCCGCCCTTGGCGGCCTACGCCCTTCCGGACGCGCTGGGCCCGGTGTTGGCGCTCGATCAGATCAGGGCTCTGAAGGGAGCCTGCGAGGTCCGTGAGTTCGAGGCCGGCGACGCGTTTCCGATCGGCCCTTTCGGGATCGAGTCGCGACAACTGCCGCACTCCATACCGAACGCCGGCGTTCGGATCTCGGCAGGTGGGGCGTCGATCACCTATACGGGCGATGCGGGGCCGAGCGACGATCTGGTCGAACTCGCCGACGGGACGGACCTGCTCCTTGCCGAGGCGACCTACGCCGAATCCGTTCCCTCGGAGAACGAAGGCGTGTTGAACTGCGCCTTTGAAGTCGGCCGACAGGCCCATCGGGCGAGGGCCGCGCGCCTGATGCTGACCCATCTCTTGCCCGGGACTGATCCGGAGGCATCTCGCGCCGCCGCCCGCCGCTCCTTCCACGACTGGATCGCGGTGGCCACACCCGGCACGATCGTGGAGCTCTAGCCGCGCATCCGGTCCCCGAGCGGATCGACGAGGACATCAGGCCCGATCACGGCGGGGACGCGCCGATCGAAGACATCGATCTCGAGACCGGTGCCCTCGGCCAGCGCCGCCGCCAGGTATGAGTAGCCGATCGTGCGCTCGACGGTCGGGCCGTACGCGACGCTCCTGAGGCGAGCGACGACTTCGCCGCCGAATCGGACAGCTTCGCCGCCGTAGATCGGTTCGTAGTCGGGGCCGCCGATGACGAGGGTCCGAAGGCGACGTTCCGATCCGGTGGCCTGCGCCGCGACAAGGGCCTCGCGCCCGATGAACGGACTCTTTCCAAGCCGGACGAATGCGCCGAGACCAGCTTCGAACGGGGTGTCGAGCATGGTCAGGTCGGTGCCGAAGTAGCGGTAGCCCTTCTCCATGCGCAGGGCGTCGAGGGCTCGATAGCCAAAGGGTTCGAGACCGAACTCGCCGCCGGCGGCGCGGAGGCGATCCCAGACGGCGACCGCCCACTCGACCGGCGTCGTGAGCTCCCAGCCGAGTTCGCCGGCATAGCTGATCCGGGCGGCATCGACCGGGGCGGACCCGACCAGGATCGGCCGTGTGCGGCGCATCGGGATCGCGTCGTTGCCGACCTCATCGCTTGAGGCGCCCGCGGCGACCAGCACGTCACGCGCCCTTGGGCCCCAGAGCCCGATCGTCGCGAGGTCCCCGCTGACGTCGCGGATCACGACGGCCTCGTCGTACTCGGCATGCGTGCGCAGCCACGCCACCTCGGACGCGAGGTATCCGGCCCCGGTCACGACCCGGAACCGGTCATCGGCCAGGCGCGACACGGTCACGTCGGCCACGATCCCGCCGCGCTCGTCGCACCATTGCGTATAGACGACGCTCCCAACGGGCCGATCGATGTCGTTGGCGCTCACCCGTTGGAGCAGTCCCAGTGCATCCGGCCCCTCGACCGCGATCTTGCCGAACGACGACAGATCGATGATCCCTGCCCGCTCGCGCACGGCCCGCGCCTCCTCGAGGACGCGCTCGAACCAGGGCGGCCGGGTCCAGCCGTACCCGGCCTGATCGCGACCGGCGCGCCGCCATGGCCGACCTGGCTCGTGATAGTCCGCACGTTCCCAGCCCGCCTTCGTGCCGAACACCGCGCCCGCCTCCTGAAGCCGTCCGTGGAGGGCGGACAGCCGTCGGGGACGTCCCGCGAGGTCCGCGTCGAAGGGGTAGCGAAGACGGTAGTAGTCCGAATACGTCTCCCGCCCAAGCCCCGCCGCAAAACCCGGGTCGCGATAGACATCACCGAACCGCCACGCTCGATACGGTCCGATGTCGAGACCCGGATCGCCAGCCGTGATCCAGCCAGCCATCGCCCGGCCGATCCCACCGCCGCCCCCGAATCCGTTGAGCGACAGCCCTGCCGCGACCCAGAACCCCCGAACCCCGGGGAGTGGCCCTAGCAATGGGTTTGAATCGGGCGTCATCGCGTCGGGGTGGCAGACCAGGCGGATCGCCTCCGCGTCGGCGAGGAACGGGAATCTCCGGATCGCACCGGCCATCAAGGGCGCGAACCGCTCGTAGTCCGCGGGGAGCGACTGGGCCGCGTGCTCCCACGGCACACCGTCCTCCCAGCGCGATCGTGGATCCAGTTCGTAGCCACCGAACACCATCCCGCCGTGCTCGCTCTTGCCGTAGACGAGGTTGTCCGGGTCGCGGAAGCACGGCATCTCGCGCGGCAGCTCGGAGCCCGGGACGGCCTTCAACGCGATGTGCTGGTGGTCGACGGGGGTCGAGGGGATGAAGGCCCCGACCATGGCCGCGACCTGCGGCGCCCACATCCCGGCGGCATTGACGACCAGCTCGGTCGCGATCGGGCCCGCCTCGGTCAGCACGGCCGTGATCTCGCGCCTGGCCGACAGCTCGAACCCCGTCACGCGAACACCGGTCCGCACCCGCACGCCAAGGGCCCGGGCGGCGTCCGCCACCGCGTGCGTGGCGCCATGCGGATCGAGATGCCCGTCTGCCGCCAGGTGGACCGCCCCGTACAGCGACTCGAGCGAGATCGCCGGCATCAACCGGCGTGCCTCGTCGGGCCCGATCACCTCGACGTCCAGTCCGATCCCCCGGGCTCGGCTGGCAGTCCGCTCGAGCTCGAGCAGCTGGTCGCGGCTCGACGCCAGGCGCAGACTGCCCACGGTCTCGAACGCGCCGAGGCTGTTGTACAGCTCGATGCTGTAGCGCCGGAAGGCCATCATCGTGGACGACGGGTTGAACGCGGTCACGAGCCCAGCTGCCTGGCAGGTGGAGCCGGACGTCAGTTGCGCCTTCTCCACGAGGAGGACATCGGTCCAGCCGGCCAATGCCAGGTGGTAGGCGACACTGCAGCCGGTGATGCCGCCACCGATGACGACGACGCGTGCCTGGTCGGCGCTCATGGCCGGCCACGATACCTCAGTGGCAGGCGCCGTTCCCCGAGTCCCCGACCTCGCCGGTCGTCTGGATGAACGACCACTCGTACGACGTCGGATGGAGCACGAACCTGATGACCCCGTGGGTGTTCGCCAGGCGGACCTCGCTGTGGGCAGCGACCGTCGTAAAGCCGCGCAGGATCGCCCCGCCGGTCCCGACGACGAACTCGCGCAGGCCGCGCGCCTTGTCCTCGCGGCCGGCCGCATCCTGGGGTCCGAATCGCTCGTAGTCGTGGTCATGCCCGCTGACGACGACATCGGCACCCGCCCGGTAGAGCGCGTCCCAGAACGGCCAGACCGCAGTGTCACCGCCATGCTCGCCGGAACTGAACCGCGGGTGGTGCCAGACGGCGAGCGTGCACTGCGCCTTCGATGCGCTGAGATCCGCCTGGAGCCAGCGACCCTGGGCGGACTCCGGGAGGCAACCGATGAGCGTGCAGTCGGAATCGAGGACGATGACGTGCCAGGCCCCAAGCTCGTACGAGTACCAACTCGCGCCGTCTGGGCCCACCGCAGCCCCGAAGTAGGCTCGGTACCCGGCAAGATCCGCCGTCTCCCGATCGTGGTTCCCCGGGGCGGGCCGCGTCCGTTCGAGATGACGCCCCCAGGTCGGGGCGTAGCAGTCGCGGAATTTCGCAGCGCTCCCGTTCGGGTAGGCATTGTCGCCGGCGGTGAAGACCGTGCCCTCGATGGTGTCGAGGAGGGCCGCGGTCGCCGCCCCGGAGTCCAGCGCGCAATCCGCGATGTCACCGGCCCCGACGAGGACCGGGTCGCTCGGCAGCGAGGAAGCCGCCGAGGCCGACGAGGTCGCGATCGCCGGGCTCGACGGGCTCGGCGCCGGTTGCGTACCGGTGGCCCGGGGCGTGGCGGCGGTCCCACCCGCCGACCGCCCGATGAAGCTCACCATCCCGAACAGCAGGATCAGGGTCGCGCTGAACGCCACGACCCCGAGCCCCACCGACCGGGCGATCGAGCTCGGTCCGGGCGGTCGCGGCGCGTGGCTCATCGGGGAGAGCCTACGCCTGTGCCTCGGTGACGGTCGCGAGCGCCCGTTCGAAGCGGTCCGACGCGGCATTCCGCAGCAGCCGGTCGAAATTCCCGCCCGCGTACGCCACGAAGTCGACATCGAGTGTGCTGACGCCCTGCTGGAGGACGGCCCACATCGCCTCGCGGAAGTCGGACACGACCCGCATCAGGACCAGCCGGGCGAGGCGCGACGGCCGCACCGTGCCGTCATAGGCAGCCAGCACGACCTCGTCCTCGTCGGGAGTCAGCTCGTGGTTGATGCTGAAGTTGCCGAGATCGAAGAACGGATCGCCCATCCCGGCGTACTCCCAGTCGATGATCCGGATGCGCGCCCCGTCGTCGATGAAGTTGGCGTTGAGCAGGTCGTTGTGGCACGGCCGTAGCTCGATGGGGTCGGCCAGGAGGGCTCTTTCGATCCGTCGTGCGACGGTCGCGGCGCGCTCGTACTCGGGCGGGATCGGGACGCCGCGTTCCAGTGCCAGGGCCCGGTACGCCTCGACGATCCGCAGCGGCACGAACAGCCCCGGGATCGCCGGCCCGTCGTGGATGCGGCGGAGCGAATCGGCGACCCGCCGCAGCGTCTCGGGCCGGTGGACGGCCTCGTCCGAAACCGGCGTGCCGACGATGAACCGGGTGACGAGGTAGCCCTCGGGCCGGATGAATGCGGTCACCTCCGGACCGACACCGACGCCGGCCGACATGACCGTTGCGGCGTGCTCGACCTCGCGCGAGATCCCCAGCAGGTGCGTGTCGTTGCCGGCCAGCCGGATGACCCAGCGCTGGTCCGTGCCGGCCGCATCGACGCGGAAGTTCCGGTTGGTGATCCCGCCCGAGAGCGGGGTCAGGGTCAGGTCGCGCCCGGCGATCTCCGGGACCTTTTGCATGGTCCGGACGAGGTCGTCGTAGAGCGGGCCACGCAGGATCGCCTCGTCGGTCACTACCCGATGACGCCCTCACCGGTCACCGCGTCGGCCTCGATCTCGACGTCTCGTCCACGAACCGCGATCAGGTAGTAGATCGAGCCAAGGACGAGCAGCAGCCCGACCAGCGTCTCGAACAACGGCCAGGCGGGCAGCCCTTCGAGCTTCTGTCCGCCGATCGAAAACAGACCGTTGATCAGCGGGTTCCAGTAGTTCCGACCGGCGCTGCCG
>JANMBS010000363.1:0-2803 GCA_031360525.1 Thermomicrobiales bacterium | reverse complement strand
GCGCCACTTCTCCTGGTACTTGGCGAGCACGTCGGGCGCCTCGTCGAACAGGCGGACGGCCTCGAGCAGGAGGTCGTCGAAGTCGAGCGCGTTCGCCTTACGGAGCCGCTCCTGGTAGCGCGTCGCGAGGCGGGCGATCGTCCGCTCGCGGTGGTTCGCCGCGTTCTCCGACAGGAACGTCGGGTCGAGCATCTCGTTCTTCGCGCGGCTGATCGCCCCGAGCACCGCGCTCGGGCGGAACTCTCCGGTCAGCGGCATGTCCTCCTCGCGCAGGATCTGCTTCATCAGCGAGGTCTGGTCGTCCGTGTCGTAGATCACGAACCGGCGGCCGATCCCGATGGCCTCACCGTCCGCGCGAAGGACGCGTGCGGCGAGAGAATGGAAGGTGCCGGCCACCACGTCCCGCCCGCCCTCGCCGACGAGGCGGATGATCCGCTCCCGGAGCTCGGCGGCGGCCCGGTTGGTGAAGGTGACCGCGAGGATCCGCCACGGGGCGACGTCCTTGATGCTGACCAGGTAGGCGATCCGGTGGGCGAGGACGCGGGTCTTGCCCGAGCCGGCTCCGGCCAGAATCAGAAGTGGCCCGTCCGTCGTTGTCACGGCGCGGGCCTGTTCGGGGTTGAGGGCACGGACGGTCTCCGCCTCGCGCTTCTTCAGCGCGGCGGCCCGCGCCGCCGGGTCCGGGGGCGGGACGGGCGCGACCGGATCCTTGGCATCGGCCGGCGCATCGCGCATCCAGGCCGGTTCGGCGGGGACCTCCGGCGGAGCGTCGCTGAGGTCGGTGAAGACCGTTCCGGACGCCGCGCTCGCGGCTTCAGCGGCTTCAGCGGCGTCGTCGAGCGCGGACGGCCGCGTTCGTCGGGGTCGGGTGGGGCTCACATGCCCATTGTAGGTCGGAGGGCCTATCCGGCCACGCTCAAGAAGCTGGTTTGACCTGGTCGGGAGGGGGCGCGCTGATGGTCACCGGCTCGTCCCACTTGGAGGCGGTGATATCGACGGTCACCTCCACGCCATCCGGCTGCGACAGCACCGCCGTGACACCCGCGAGGTGATACGGCAGATCCTTCTCGACCCGGATCGCCAGATTGAGAGTCGCCCCGACGAGGTTCACCGGGAGGCTGTCAAGCGCGCCACTCCCCGCCGTCCCGAGGTCGGCCGGGGTCAGCTCGACGCTGACCGTGTAGCACTGCTTCGAGCCGCACGCGATGTCCTCGCCTTTGACGAGGTCAAGCCCCGGCTTGAGCAGAAGGTCGCCGAGGTTGTCGATGGCGCCGCTGACCGTCGATGCGTCGAACAGACCGGCGCCGGCCGCCGATCCCTCGTAGAGCGGTCCGGTCAGCGTCGACTTGAGGTACGTCTTGCCATCGATCGCGATGACCTCGCCGTTCACGGTCAGACCCGCCTTGAGCGCAAAGGTGGCGTGCGCCGCTGGCTTGACGAAGTCGATGTCGGCGGACGCAGTCGTCCCGGTCAGATCGAGCTGCGTCCCGGTCCCGCCGACCATCGGCAGGGCGACGGTCGCCTCGCCGTCGGCGGTGGCGGCCAGGTGCACGCTCTTGGCATTCTCGGTCGACGTGAGGGCCGCGGTGACGATCTCCCGCGGATCGGTGAGGGCCGGGCCCGGCGGGGTCGTGCCACACGCGGCGACCAGAACGGCGATGGCGGCCACGGCGAACAGGGCGTGTCGGGGTCGGCGGATCATGCGGCTCCTCGGGGTCGGGCCGTGCGGGTCGTCGTTGGACGCCCGGACACAGGGTCGCGGTGACGCTCGCGACCTGTCAAACGCCCCGCGCGGGGCGACCTCGGCTAGGAAACGGCTGGACCGGAGGGACCGGGAGGCGCGTCGATCGGCGCGGATGGTGGTCCGGACGGTGCCCACAACTGGGGCGCGGGTGGCGGTGCCGCCTGATCGACCTGGACTTCGATGCCGCCGACCCATCCCGCCGCGAGGTTGTAGACGGCGCACCCGATCGCGGTGATGACCCAGCCGGCGACGCCATACAGCACGGCCGCGACCAGACCGAATACCACGACGCCGATCCCGACGCTCGCTCCCGAGTCACCGCGACCGAATGCGACGGCGAGGATGCCGAAAGGGATGATGAAGATGGCGACGATGAAGACGTACATGACGGCCACCACCGTCGCCGTCTTCACCACCGAAAAGCGCCGAATCGTATACATCGCGACTCCCTCCTGGAGGATCACCTGGGCCTTCCGAGTATGACGGCCGCGCACGGATCAACGTCGAGGTCCGCCCGCGGCCCGGTGCCTGACAGTCCCCATTGACGGGCCGGAGCCTGTCCAGGGCGCTCGCTCGGACCGGATTGGTGCATCCCAGACCCCGGACTGCTTCTAGGAACGACCCTGGACTCGGTCCGGACCAGTTCGACCGTCAAGTGGGGTCCATCAGTCCCCGGGGCCACACCCTGCCGGGTACTTGCCGGCAGAGAGACGGCTCAGCGCCTAGTGGCGATCCGGGGCAGCAAGGGAGCCAGGCCCCGCGGACGGGTGACCTGGCTCCCTGCCGGTTTCCGAGCGTGGATGGATCGGACTAGAAGTCCATCCCTCCGCCATCGTGGCCGTGGCCGCCGCCGGCGCCGCCCTTCTCCTTCTCCGGCATGTCCGTGATCAACGTCTCCGTCGTCAGGACCATGGCCGTGATGGAGGCTGCATTCTGCAGCGCCGAGCGGGTGACCTTGGCCGCGTCGACGATCCCCTTCTTGAAGAGGTCGCCGTACTCGCCCTTGAGCGCGTCGTAGCCGAAGCCAGCCTTCAGCGTCTTGACGTGCTCGACCACGAC
>JANMBS010000361.1:0-3456 GCA_031360525.1 Thermomicrobiales bacterium | reverse complement strand
CCACGTCGACTTCGCCTATGAGGTCAGCCACAGCCTCCAGGCCTGCGAAGGCGCGATCCTCGTCGTCGACGCGACCCAGGGGATCGAGGCCCAGACCCTGGCCAACGTCCACCTGGCCCTTCGCGAGGGCCTGACCCTCATCCCGGTCCTCAACAAGATCGACCTGCCGTCGGCCGATCCCGAGACGATCATGGACGAGCTGGAGAACGTGCTGGCGATCCCACGCGAGGAGGTCATCCTGGCCTCGGCGAAGGACGGCACCGGCGTCGACGACATCCTCGAGGCGATCGTCGCCCGTATCCCGGCACCAAAGGGCGACCCCGCCAAGCCGCTCAAGGGCCTGATCTTCGACAGCCACTACGACGCCTACAAGGGTGTCGTGGTGTACGTGCGCCTGGCGGAGGGGACGATCCGCCAGGGCGATGCGATCCGGCTGATGGCCAGCGGCGCCGAGGCGGACCCGCTCGAGCTCGGCGTCTTCCGGCCGCAGCTCGTCCCGGTCAAGCAGCTGGTCGCCGGGGAGGTCGGATACATCGCCACCGGGCTCAAGAGCGTCCGCGACGCCCAGGTGGGCGACACGGTCACGACCGTTGCGCGGCCGGCGGACCAGCCGCTCCCCGGCTACCAGGAGGCCAAGAGCCTGGTCTTTGCCGGGATCTACCCGGTCAGCGGAGAGGACTACCCGCTGCTGCGCGATGCGCTCGAGAAACTTCATCTCAACGACGCCAGCTTCACCAACACACCGGAGAGCTCGGTCGCGCTCGGCTTCGGCTTCAGGTGCGGCTTCCTCGGCCTGCTCCACATGGAGATCGTCCAGGAGCGCCTCGAGCGCGAGTTCGACCTTGACCTCATCGCCTCGGCGCCGTCGGTCGAATACCACGTCAAGCTCACCCACGACCGCGGCGAGGTGGAGGTCGACAACCCGTCGCTTCTCCCCAACCCGACCGATATCGAGGTCCTCGAGGAACCCTGGGTCAAGCTCAGCCTCGTGACCCCGAGCCAGTACATCGGCTCGCTCATGGAGCTCTCCACGAACCGGCGTGGTGAGTTCATGACGATGGAATACCTCGACCCGACCCGGGTCGTCCTCCATTTCGAGATGCCGCTGGCCGAGCTGATCATCGATTACTTCGACCAGATGAAGAGCCGCAGCCAGGGCTACGCCTCGATGGACTACGAGGAGCTCGGGTACCGGCCGGCCAACCTGGTCAAGGTCGACATCCTGGTCAACGGCGAGCCGGTCGATGCGCTGTCCCTCATCGTCCACCGCGACCGGGCGCAATCGACCGGGCGCGCCCTGACCGAGCGGCTCAAGCAGCTCATCCCGCGCCAGATGTTCGAGATCCCGATCCAGGCGACGATCGGATCGAACGTCATCGCCCGGGAATCGGTGCGGGCGATGCGGAAGAACGTCCTCGCCAAGTGCTACGGTGGCGACATCACTCGCAAGCGCAAGCTGCTGGAGAAGCAGAAGGAAGGCAAGCAGCGCATGAAGCGAGTGGGCTCGGTCGAGATCCCGCAGGAGGCATTCCTCGCGATGCTCCGCATGGACGAGGGCTAAACCGCTCCATGGACGACTTCTTCACGCTCGCCCGATCGCTCATCAGCGTCGGGTTGGCGCTGCTCCTCGTCATGCTGCGGCTGGACGCCGAGCGGTTCGGGACGGCCGAGTACTACGAGGCGACGCGCGACGGCCAGCGGCCACGCATCCGGCGCCGGCTGGCGTGGTATGGCCTCGGGTTCGCACTCGCGGTGGGGATCCTGTACATCCATCCCTCACCGCAGACCGATCTGTTCCTCGGTTCCGGGGACCGGCTGACCGCGGTCCTGGGTGGGATCGCCTACGGCCTGATCGGGATCCTGGTCGCGGTCACGTTCGCGTCGTACCGCTATCACCGGATCCGTTTGCCGGACACCGGGTCGTATCCGGGAGCGCTGCTCAACTCGACGGCCACCGCGTTCATCGACGAGGTGGCGTTCCGTGGCGCGCTCTTTGGTCTGCTGCTCATCGCCGGCGTCAACCCGACGCTCGCCAACTTCACGCAAGCGATCATCTACACGTTGGCAACGCGACTGGGTGCGCCCGGGCGGGACCGCTATCTCCTGGTCCTGACCCTCGGGATGGGACTCCTCGGTGGGTGGCTCACCGTCGCCACCGGTGGGATCGCGGCTGCATTCCTGGGACACGCGATCACCCGCTTCGCCGTCTTCCTCTGCACCGGGCACATCGGCCAGACGAAGCCGCGCGGGCGCGAGGTCGAGGAGATCGAGAAGCGTCGGCGACCGCCCGAAGGCTGGCGGGTCATCGGGTCGCGGGAGTCGGCTTCCCGGGACCGCTGACGGTGGGACGCGCAGCGCCGCCGGTCGCGCTGTATGTCCATATCCCGTTCTGCCTGTCGCTCTGTCCCTACTGCGATTTCGTGGTCTATCCGGGTGCGGCCGCGCGCGGCGCGAAGGCGCGGGTGGACGCATTCCTTGCCGCGCTCCACGTGGAGCTCGACCTGCGCGCGGACGCCCTCGACGCGAGGTTCCCGCATCGCCCGGCGCTCGAGACGGTCTATTTCGGTGGTGGGACGCCTTCGCTGCTGCCCGCGCCGGCCGTCGAGGCGCTCCTCGCCCGGGTCCGATCGCGGTTCGGCATCTCGGACGGCGCGGAGATGACCCTGGAGGCCAACCCCGGACCCGATGAGCGGGGTGATGCGGCCGCGCTCCGGGCTGCCGGGGTGACGCGCCTATCGATCGGCGCCCAGGCCATGTCGGCATCCGGGCTGCGGCGACTGGGTCGGCGCCATCGGGTGGTGGATGTCGTCCGCGCCGTCGCCGAGGCGCGGGAGGGAGGCATCGAGTCCGTCAGCCTCGACCTGCTGTACGACGCACCGGAGGCGACCCTGGGCGACTGGATCGAGACGCTCGAGGCGGCTCTCGCATTGGAGCCGGACCACCTGTCGCTCTACGCCCTGACCCTCGACGATCCCGACGCCGAGGGCTTGACCGGCCCGGATGGCGACCACCTGCCGACACCCGCCGGTGCCCGCCGGTGGCGGGCGACCGCTCGGTCGCGACAGGATGAGGACCGGGCCGCGGCCGAATATCACCACGCTGTCCACCGCCTCGGCGAGGCGGGTTGGCACGGTTACGAGATCAGCAACTGGGCACGGCCGGGCCACGAGAGTCGTCACAACATCGTCTACTGGGAGCGACGGCCCTACGAGGCGGTCGGGCCGGGCGCTCATGCGTTCGATGGTGCGACGCGGCGCTGGAATGCCGCCCGCCTCGATGGCTACCTTGCTGCGCTGACCCCGTCGGATCGGGCCGCGCCGCGGTTGCCGCCGGGCTGGTCCGAGACGCCTGACCCGGCGACAGAGGCGTCGGAGGCCGTGATCCTCGGGCTGCGGACGGATCGGGGGGTGCCGATCCGCGCGGCCCATGAACCACCGCTGGCCGACTCGTTCGGTT
>JANMBS010000338.1:0-5575 GCA_031360525.1 Thermomicrobiales bacterium | reverse complement strand
GGACCGGATCGTGGTCGATCCAGGTGACGGTCCACTTCGAGGGCGGCCTCGGCTCGGCGTCGTACTACTGGCACGTCACCGTGCGATGAGCCCTGGCATCGGCATGGCACACTTGCCGCGCCGATGCCAGTCACGATCCGGGCACACAGCCGACCGATCCCTTCCTGGCGATCTCGCCATGCCCGGGGCGCCGTGGTGGTCCTGGCCTGCCTCACCCTCCTCGGCGCCTGCTCGAGCGGGGCCCCATCGGAGCGAACGGCTCCGGACGGGCTGCTTGCACTCGTGGCGGACAAGGATGGCACCACGCTCGTCGGCTGGGACGACACCGGCGAGGAACCGATCCCGATCGCCCTCCCCAAGGGCGACACGACCTGGGTCGCCGCCGGGCTGGCCAATGTCCTCGCCGCGGCCTTGGCCGACGGCAGCACGGCGACGAGCGACCCGCTCCATCTTGGCAAGCGGATCAAGTGGCGCGCGGTCAAGCCCGTCGGCCCGACCGGAGATCCGGCGCGCGGGCCCGATTCCTTTGCCACCTGGGATCCACAGGGCGGCCGCTATGCAACGCTCAGTGGCGACCTGCTGAGCGGCGATGACATCCACGTCGTCCTGATCGATCCGTCGGTATCGACCGCGTTCGAGATCCCGCTCCAGCGACCGGTCGTGGCCGCGCCTCCGGCCTGGATCGACAGCGACCGGCTGGTCGTCGTGACCGGCGATGCAGCCGAGCCGACGGCGACCATCGTTGACGCCGAGACCGGCGAGCTGAGCGATGGTCCACCCGGAGCGCGGCTGATCGCCACCTCGGCCAACGGCCGTCGGATCGCCACGATGGCCCGACAGGGCGCCCCCGTCGTCGTCCGTGACACGACCGCCTGGCTGGGCGACGACGGATCATCGATCGCGTCGATCGCACCGGCCGGCGACGCGACGACGGCGATCGCGTTCGCACTTGACGCGACCGGTCAACGCCTGGTCGTCGCCTGGGCCGACAAGAAAGGCGCAGTCAGCCTGGCGATCCACGATGAACGCGCCGACTGGCGCCGCGTCGCCCAGCCCGAGATCGGCCCAGCCCGAGGAGCCGTCGTCGCCTGGCAACGTTGAAGCGAGTGTTTGGATGCATCACGGAGATGTGGCTCGGCGCCCGGCGCTCGAGATGGCGCCGATCAGGGGCCGGTGCTGACATCGCGCCGCCGGACCGCGCCGGCGAAGGCGGCGCCGAGCACGCGGGGCCGCGCAGGCAGGCGGATATGCGGCTCACTCATCAAGATCGCTTCGAACAAGCGTGGCGGTGGGTCGAATCTGACGGAATCGATCGAGGGCCGAGCGTGCAGAACCCGGATTCGATGAGCCAGATGCATAGCAGGAGTGCACCGGGGCCCCAGCACGCGCCACGCGCCCGGTCTGGGGCTGACGCCCTCGAAGAGCCCCGGTGTCGACGGGGAGTCAGGTCGTCCGGGCGTTAGGCCGAAACCGGCTCCGCGGCAGCGAAGATCGAAACCTGCGCGTCTTCGGGGAGCATCACGCCGAACACCTTCTGGAGGGTGAGAAGGTGGACGCACGACCCCCAACTCTCGAAATAGTGGCAGGTGCATCGCCACTGACCGGCGTCGAGCCCGATGTGGTGGGTGTCGTTGTCGCCACGGAACGTGAGCGAGAGTCGGTCGATCGTGATGCGATCAAGTTCTCGCGCGTAGCGATTCGCCTTCTCGACCTTGCCGATCAGGGAGCTGTGCATCGCGGTGCTACCTCCGTCGCCCTCACGGGCGCTAACGGGGCCGCCGTCCGGTCATGCACCTCGACCGGTGATGGCGGTCGCGTTGTGCCCAAAGGGTACACCCGCCGGAGGCCGCGGACACCCCTGAAATCATCCTATTCGGGCCTATGGGGCGTTCGTACCCTCGCGTCCGAAGTCGTCCTCGAGGCGAACGACATCGTCGAGCTCGGGGGTGGAGACCTCCATCAGCTCCGTCCGCTCGATGGCCTCGTAGCGGTGGATCCGGCCGGTCGGCACATGGCGATGGTCTCCCGTCGTGAGCTCCTCCACCTGGACGGTCCCGGCCTCGTCCTCGAGGTAGAGCCGCAGGCGGCCGGACGTCACGAAGATGGATTCGTCCTTGACCACGTGGCGCTGGAGCGACAGCCGCCTGCCGGCCTCGATCACCAGGATCTTGCCGACGTAGTGGTCGGTGTGGGCCCAGATGAGCTCGTGGCCCCACGGCTTCTCGACCCGCCTGGACCCCGGCCTCATGCCATCGGTCATCAGCCGCGGACCAAGTGCTCGCCTGCGGCCAGCAGCGCGTCCCGGAGGCCCGCCGAGCTGGCCTCCGTGTAGATGCGTACCAGCGGCTCCGTGCCGGAGGTCCGGATCAGCAGCCATGACCCGTCACCCAGGAAGAACTTGAAGCCGTCGCCTGTGTCGAGGGGCACGGTCCGGACGACCGGTTCCCCGGCGAGGTCCCCCGGTGCGGCGGCCGCCAGCTCGACCAGCAGCCGACGCTTCGTCTCCGGGTAGGCCGCGCGCTCGACGTGGACGTCCGTGCGCAGGTAGAACGACGGTCCGGCGATCTCGTGGAAGTGTTCGATCGCCTGTGACACCGGCCAGCGTCCGGCCGCTCGCTCGCGCATGAACAGGTCGAGGAGCATCAGGTCGGCGTACACGCCGTCGCGCTCGGGAAGGTGCATCCCGAAGCCGAAGCCGCCCGATTCCTCGGCACCCAGCATCGCCCCGGTCTCGATCATCTTGGGTCCGATGAACTTGAAGCCGACCGGCGTCTCGTACGTGGCGATGCCGTAGTGCTCGCCAAGCCGCGCCGCCATCGAGGTGTTGTTGACGCTGACCACCACCGGGTCGCGCCAGCCGCGATGTTCGGCGAGGTAGTACATCAGCAGGCCGGTGACCTCGAGCTGGTGGACGAAGGTCCCGCGCTCATCGGCGGCGCCGGCGCGGTCGGCATCGCCGTCGAGGAAGAGGCCGAGGTCATGCCGGCCCCGGGCGAGGATGCCGAGGGCCTCGTCGATATTGGGGCGGATCGGTTCCGGGTTGACGCCGCCGAAATACGGGTTGCGTTCCTGGTGGATCTCCTCCACCCGGATCCGGCCGCCGGCCAGGAGGCGTGACAGCCAGCCGCTGCCCGCGCCCCACATCGGGTCGACGAGGACCGACATGTCGGCGGCCTTGAGTGCGTCGAGGTCGACCGTCCGGCGGACGAACCGCTCGTAGCCCTCGAATGGGTCGTAGCGCTCGACCAGCCCGGCCGCCTCGGCGTCGGCGAACGGGCGGCGGGCGATGCCGATCCCGCCGTTGACCTCGAGCCGCGACTCGATGACGGACAGGATGTCGGCGCCGGCTGCCGCACCGGTCGGGGCCTTGACCTTGAAGCCGTTGTCGACCCACGGGTTGTGGCTGGCGGTGATGACGATGCCGGCCGCCGCTCCCCGCTCGACCACCTCGTACGAGGACATCTGTGTCGGGACCGCGTGGACCGCGAACGCCACACCGATGTCGTGCGCGAGCAGGACCTCGGCCGCGGCCATCGCGAAGTACTCCGACGAGAAGCGTCGGTCATAGGCGATGACGACCCCCTTGGCCGTCTCGCCCCGTTCCGCGACGTAGGCCGCGACCCCGTCGGCGCAGCGCCGCACGTTGTCGTAGGTGAACTCGTCGGCGATCCGGGCCCGCCAGCCGTCGGTGCCGAAGACGATCCGTGTCGGAGCGGGCGCGGCGCCGGTCAGGGTCACGTCAGTCCTCCGGTTCGGAGCAGCGCTCGAGGAGTTCCTCGACGAGCGCCCGGTCGGGCCCGGTCCCGCGCAGGATCGCGATGGGCTTCGTCGCCGTCATCCTACCCCGCTCCGGTGGCGCGATGACCCCGAGCCGGCCGCCGATGCGCCGGACGATCAGGTCGTGGTCCTCGACCTCGACGGTCTCGCCGGCCTGCACGACGGCCCCGCTCCCACGCGCCCCAAGCGCAGCCAGGAGTGCCGTCCACGATCCGAGATCCGACCAGCCGACATCCATCGAGGCCATCACGACGTGGCCGCTCTGGGCGGCGCTTTCCATCACGGCGTAGTCGATCGAGACCGGCCGCTGGATCGCCTCGTAGGCATGCTGCAGGCTGGTCGGCGTCCCGACCATCGGGCCGAGCGACTGGAGCAGGCCGGTGTACCGCGTGAGCGCCTGGCCGATCGCCCGGCGGCGCCACAGGAAGATCCCCGCGTTCCAGGCGACGCCCTCGTCCCTGGCCAGTTCCTCGGCCCGTGCCGGCTTCGGCTTCTCCTCGAAACGGACGAGTGGATACGCGTCCAGGCCGCCGACCTCGCTGCCGCGCACGACATCGGGGATCAGGTAGCCATAGTCGGTCGCCGGTCGATCGACCCGGATGCCCAGCGTGACCAGCGGGTCGCGGACACCGAACGCGCCGGTCGCGAGCTGCTCGGCGGCGGTCCGCAGGACGTCGCGGAAGACGTCGGTCCGTTGCACCGTCTGGTCGGCCGGCAGGACGACCATGACCTCATCGTCGGGGCGCTCGATGACCAGAGTCGCCAGCGCGATGGCGGCCGCGGTGTTGCGCCCGAGCGGTTCGACGACGAGGGCGGCGCGTGGGACCTGCTCGCGCACGAGGCGCTCATAGCGCCGGTCCGTCACCACCGTGATGTCATCGGTCAGGCCTTCGAGGCGCTCCACGGTGCCCTGCAACAGCGACCGTTCGCCGAGCAGCGGCAGGAAGGGCTTCGGGCGCTCGGGTCGGCTCAGGGGGTGGAGGCGGGTCCCACCGCCGCCGGCCAGGATGACGGCGTACATGCGCCGCCTAGTCTACGGGCGGCAGCACCCGACGATGGCGCACACCGATTCGCTGGCGCGCGTAGTGCGAATCGGGCCGATTCACGGGCTGCGGTGATGCGAGATTCGCAGCCATCTCCGCGTTGACGCTCGACTCCGGCGCTCGTACCATGCAGCGAGCCTGTAGACCGGCTACAGCCACAGCACGCAGCACGCCATCGACATCCTCCCCAGAGGACTCTCGTTGACAGCGTCTCCCGCCCAACAGACGGCGCCCCCGCCGACTCGCACCTCGACCGTTCCGCCGCAGGCGGCCCCCGATGTCGAGATCATCGGGGTGACGAAGCGGTTCGGCGACGTCACGGCCGTCGACCGGATGGACCTGCGCATCGCGCGCGGCGAGTTCTACTCCCTGCTCGGCCCGTCGGGCTGCGGCAAGACGACGACCCTCCGGATGATCGCCGGCTTCGAGCAACCGACCGAGGGCGAGATCATCCTCGCCGGTGCGCCGATCGCCGGCGTCCCGCCCTACCAGCGCAACGTCAACACGGTCTTCCAGCACTACGCGCTCTTCCCGCACATGGACGTCGCGCGCAACGTCGGGTACGGCCTGCGCCAGCGCAAGGTCGGCAAGGTGGAGGAGGAGCGCCGGGTCACCGAGGCGCTCGCGCTCGTCCGCCTCGTCGGGTACGAACAGCGCAGGACGTGGGAGATGTCCGGCGGCCAGCAGCAGCGGGTCGCGCTGGCCCGCGCCCTGGTCAACCGGCCGACGGTGCTGCTGCTCGACGAACCGCTCGG
>JANMBS010000331.1:0-6053 GCA_031360525.1 Thermomicrobiales bacterium | reverse complement strand
GCGGCATGCTCGGCCGCGACGTCGACGTCGCCCTCGGCCCAGGCCACGCCGACCGCGCGCAGCGCGGGGAAGACGACGGCCTCCATCGCCAGTTCGAAGCGCTGCGCCGCGAATGCGTCGTCGAGGATCCGCTCCATCCCGTCGATGTCGAATCGCCGGGCGGCGAGGACGAATGCGTCGACTGCCGACTCGGCTGTGACGGTCGACGTCGCGGCAGGCTCACCCGTGCCGAGCCCTCCCGGCGACGCCGCCCGACGGGCCAGCGAGGACAGGTCCAGCCCTGGTGTCGCGATGCGCTCCGCGGCCTGGCTGGGTCGCCATCCCTCCCCTTCGACGAGGGAGCGCATCGCCGCGAGACGTTCGATGGCCGCCTCGTCGTAGAGCCGATAGCCGGCCGCCGTGCGTTCTGGGGAGACCACGCCGTAACGGCGTTCCCATGCCCTGATCGTCGGGATGGTCAGGCCCGTGCGTGCCGCCGCCTGCTTGATGGTGTACATCGTTTGTCGAGCATATCACAGGCCAAAGCCTTGACAAATGGGGAGATTGCAGCGTAAAGTTGGATCAGACACTGGACAAACAGTGAACAGACACACGGGTGTATCCATTGCTTGAAAGCTTCGATCCGCGGCTCCTCATCGACGGCCTCCTCGAGGCGACCGTCGTGGGCAGCTTCTCGCGCATCGGGCCCGTGGTACGAGGACGGCTGTTCGGGTGGACCCCGCCGGCACCGGACGCCCTCGCCGGTCGCACGGCCCTCGTCACAGGACCGACATCCGGTCTCGGTCGCCAGGTGACCGACGAGCTCGCCGGCGTCGGCGCGCGGGTGGTGCTCGTCGGACGCAGTCAGGAGCGGCTGGAAGCCGTTCGCGACACGCTGGTCGCACGACACGGCGTGGATCGGTTCCCAGTCGTGGTTGCCGACATGGGCTCCCTCGAGTCGGTCCGGGCCGCCGTCGAACACGTGCTGGCCACCGAGCAGCGACTGGACGTCCTCATCGACAATGCCGGCGCGATCTTCCCGGAGCGGACGATCGGCCCGGACGGGATCGAAGCGACCTTCGCCACGCTGGTCGTCGGGCCGTTCGCGCTCATCGGGGGGCTGCTCCCCTTGCTCGACCGGACGCCGGGTTCGCGGGTCATCGCGGTGACCTCGGGCGGGCAGTACGCCCAGGCCCTCGATCTCGACGACCCGCAATACCGCGCGGGCGTATACGACGGGACGCGCGCGTACGCGCGGGCCAAGCGCGCCCAGGTGTCGCTCATCCGGGAGTGGGCGCGACGCCTGGGTCACACCGGCATCCGCTTCGATTCGATGCATCCGGGTTGGGCAGCGACGCCCGGCCTGTCCGAGGCCCTGCCCGGCTTCGCCCGTCTCATGGGACCGCTCCTGCGCACGCCGGCCGAGGGGACCGACACGCTCGTCTGGCTGGCGACGACCGCCGACATCGACGCGGCGGGCGGATCGCTCTGGCTCGACCGCCGGCCGCGCCTGTTCGATCGGGTCCCCATCACGCGACTGAGGCCGGCCGCTCGCCGGCACCTCTGGGAACTGGTGGTCGAGCTGACCGGTCTGCCGGACCCCGCCCCATCCCACGTTCCGACCACCACGCCCAAAGCCATGGAGACGACATGACCACGCTGCACGAGCGGATCGAGACCGCACTGCCCATCGACGAGACATTCGCCTACGTCGCCGACTTCGCCAACGCGCGGGTGTGGGACCCGGGTGTCGCCACAGCCGAGCCCATCGACGCCGGTCCGGTCGGTGTGGGGACGCGCTACCGACTCGGTGTCCGGCTCGGGGGCCGGGTCGCGCCGATGGAGTACAGGATCACGGTCTTCGAGCCGCCGAGCCGGGTCGTCCTGGTCGGGTCGGGGTCCGGCGTGTCCGCCGTCGACGAGATCCGGTTCGAACGGACCGACGCCGGGACCCGGATCGACTACACCGCCGACATCCGGCTCGGCGGCCTTCTTCGTCTGGTCCAGCCATTCCTCGGTCGTGCATTCACGAACCTTGGGCGCAACGCCGTCGACGGGATGCAGCGGACGCTGGACGCCCGGGTCGCCGGAGTGGACCACGCACACGACGGGCTGGACGCGGCATGAAGGTCGCGATCGTGGGGGCAGGGATCAGCGGCCTGACCGCCGCGTTCGCCCTTCGCCATGACCACGAGATCCGGTTGTTCGACGCCGATGCCTCGGTCGGCGGCCACGTCAAGACGGTCGCCGTTGACACCAGCGAGGGACCGATCGCGGTCGACACCGGCTTCATCGTCTACAACGAGCGGACGTATCCGACCTTCGTCCGTTTGCTCGCCGACCTCGGCGTCGCGACGCAGCCGAGCGACATGTCGCTCGGATCGGTCTGCCGGGCGTGCGACGTCGAGTTCAGTTCGCGCGGCGTCCGCGGCTACCTCGCCACGCCGGCGTCCGTCGCCCGGCCCGGCCACTGGCGGATGATGGCCGACATCGTGCGCTTCTATCGCGACGCGCGGGAGACGCTGGACGCGTCCGTTCCGTCGTCGCGCGCGACACTCGGCGACTTCCTCGATGCGGGCGGGTACGGGCCGGGCTTCCGGCGCCACTTCCTGGTTCCGATCACGTCGGCCGTCTGGTCGACGGCCGCCGACCGGATCCTCGACTTCCCGATCGACTATCTCCTGCGATTCCTCGACAATCACGGCCTCATCGGCTACGGGAACGCACTCCAGTGGCGGACGATCCAGGGCGGCTCGATGCGCTACGTCGATCGGATCGTCGCGGCCCTGCCGGCCGGCTCGATCCGCTCCGGGACGCCGGTCGTCGACGTCGCTCGGGATGCGGCCGGCGCCACGGTCCGGACCGCCGACGGGGCGGCCGAACGATTCGATGCGGTGATCATGGCCACCCACGCCGACCGGGCCGTGGATCTGCTCCACGACGCCGACGCGCGGGAGCGATCGGCGCTGGGCGGTTTCGAGTATTCGACCAACCAGGTCGTGCTGCACACGGACTCGTCGGTGCTCCCGCGGCACGCCGCCGCCAGGGCCTCGTGGAACGTGGGCCAGGATGACTGCGCGCGGCCCGGTTCGGAACTGAGCATGACGTATCACATGAACCGACTGCAGTCATTGCCCGGTCCGGTCGACTACTGCGTCTCGGTCAACCCGGGCGATCGTGTGCGGCCCGACGCGGTCCTCGTCGAGCGGGCGATGAGCCACCCGACGTACACGTTCCAGACGCTCGAAGCGCAGACCGCCCTCGGCGGGCTCCAGGGCCACCGGTCGACCTGGTTCGCGGGCGCGCACCTCGGGTACGGCTTTCACGAGGACGGCTGCCGGTCCGGCTGGCAGGCAGCCGAGCTCCTCCATGCGGCCGACTTGGAACGAGCGGCATGAACTCGCACCTGCTCGAAGGCGTCGTCCGCCATCGGCGCGTCCAGCCTTTCGCGTACGCGCTTGAGCACGATGTCTTCTACGTCGCGCTCGACCTTGATGAGCTTGACGAGGTGCCGCGCGTGATCCGCTCGATCAGCCGCGGACGGTGGAACCTGTTGTCGTTCCGCGACGAGGATCATCTCGATCCGCCCGCGGTCGACGTCCGGGCGCGCGTGCTCGAACAGTTACGCGCCGAGGGTGTTGAGCCGGACGGCTGGCAAGTGACCCTCGTGACCAACCTGCGCGTCTTCGGCTATGCCTTCAACCCGGCCAGCTTCTTCTTGTGCCGGGACGGGGCAGGCGACCTCAGAGCGGTGATCGTCGAGGTCCACAACACGCACGGTGAGCGCCACCTCTACAGCCTCCGCGATGAGGCGGGCTCGCCGGCCTTCACGGACTCGATGGACAAGGCGTTCTACGTGTCGCCGTTCATCGAGATGGCCGGCCGCTACACAGTGCGGGTGCGAGATGAGCCGACGCGGTTGCGCATCACGATCAACGAGGACCACGGCGACGGGCTGCTGTTGCATACCAGCCTGGACCTCGCTCGGCGACGCCTGAGCGACCGGATGGTGCTGCGGATGCTCGTCCGCCATCCGTTCGTGACCCACAAGACCATCGGGTTGATCCACTTGCACGCCCTCCGGCTGTGGCTGCGTGGCGCCCGCTTCCATCGACATAGCGAGGCCACACGATGAACCAGTCCATCGCCGCGAGACGGCTCCCCAACCTTGCCGATCCGCTCCTGTCTCGCCTTGCCTGGCGCGTCGCGGTCGCGGCGGCCGGCCGCGTCCGGGTCGGGCATCTCGTGGTCGTCCTGCCGGACGGCGGCCGCCGCACGTTCGGGGACGCCGCTGCGGAGCCAACGGCCGAGATCCACATCCACGACCGGCGGGCGCTGGTCAAGTTGCTGGTCGGCGGCGAAACCGGTGGTGGGGAGGCCTACATGGACGGCCTGTGGTCCAGCCCGGACCTGCCCGGCCTGCTTCGCTGGGCAGCTCTCAACAGAGATTCGCTCGCCCTGTCGATGGGCTGGTTCCGGCGTCCCGCACAACTCCGGCGGACCATCGCCCACCGGCTCCGGCGCAACACCAAGACGCAGAGCCGGCGCAACATCGGCGCGCACTACGACCTCGGGAACGACTTCTATCGGACGTTCCTCGACGAGACGATGACCTATTCGAGCGCGGTCTTCGCAGCGCCCGACCAGAGCCTGGCCGATGCGCAACGGAACAAATACCGCCTCGTGGCCGAGGGTGCGGGCCTCGTCCGCGGCCAGCACGTGCTCGAGATCGGGACCGGCTGGGGCGGCTTCGCGCTGTATGCCGCGGGCGAGCTCGGCTGCCGGGTGACCTCGATCACCATTTCGCAGGAACAGCATGACTTGGCCCGTGAGCGCGTTCGGGCGGCCGGGCTGGAGGATCTCGTGGACATCCAGCTTCGCGACTACCGCGACATCTCCGGGACGTACGACGCCATCGTCTCGATCGAGATGCTCGAGGCGGTCGGCGCGGAGTACTTCGCCACGTTCTTCGAGACATGCGATGCCGCACTCGTTCCGGGCGGCCGTCTGAGTCTGCAATCGATCACGTTCCCGGACGCCGCCTATGAGCGGCAGCGCCGGGGCGCGACCTGGATCCAGACCTACATCTTCCCCGGGGGCCTGTGCCCGTCGCTCGCGGTCATCGAGCAGGCCAGCCGCGACACGCGCCTGCTGATCCGAAGCGTGACCGACATCGCAGGCGACTACGTCCTGACCTTGCGCGCGTGGCGGACGCGCTTCATGGAGCGGCTCCCCGCGGTTCGGGCGATGGGGTTCGACGACCGCTTCGTGCGGATGTGGGAGTACTACCTCGCACTGAGCGAGGCGGGATTCGCGACCGGGATCAGCCAGGACCTGCAAATCGTGTTCGAGAAGCAGCGCGGCGTCGAACCGGTCTGACGCAGCCATGGCGTCCGAAGCTACGTGAGGGTGACCATGCCGGCAAGACACGCCGTCGTTGGGATCGGGACGCTCCCGCATCTGGGCCACACAGTTGAGCAGACTCGTCCGGACTTGAATAGCGTCTTCGACGCGTTCGGTCCCTTGGCCCCGTGATCGCGGAAAGCAGCCGCTGTGGTCACCGCGGTTCGCGAGCCGCAGCCAGCGATCCGCGCGTAGATCTGACACGACCGACGGCACGAGCGCGGTCGGGCTGGCCGTCACGCGACGCTTGATGCACGGTGCAGGCGTCGGCAGTCGCAAGAAAGCGAGGCCTGCAGGCACTTGACATCGCGCTGGAACGCGTTACATTGCACGGACGTGTAACGCGTTTCATGACGAGCCTGACTTGGAGGAGATGGCTGACGTGGGTCCCACTATGCGGGATGTCGCAGAGCGAGCCGGCGTGTCCGTCGCGACCGTTTCGCGTTCGCTGGCAGGTTCCGCGGGTGTCGTGCCAGAGGTCCGTGAACGGGTCCGACGTGTGGCCGACGAGCTCGGCTACCACCCAAGTCGCCTGCCCTCGAACCTCCGTGCCAAGGGAGTTCGCATCCTCGCCTTGGTCGTCGGCAACGTCCGCAACACCTAGTTCCCCGAGTTGATCGATGGCTGCCTCGAGGCAGCACACGACGCGGGCTACCCGCTCATCTTCGGTG
>JANMBS010000314.1:0-3588 GCA_031360525.1 Thermomicrobiales bacterium | reverse complement strand
CGTCGGGGGACGTCTGCGTGCCCAGATGCCGTTCCTCGATCCGGTCGAAGTGACGGCCGGCCAGGCCCAGGCCGCGGCCGGCAACCAGGCCGCAGCGGCAAGCGCGGCGGGTACGAAATCGTGAGCGCCTCGCGGGTCGCGCCCGGCACCGTACGGATCTTCGATACCACGCTGCGCGACGGCGAACAGGCACCGGGCGCCGGCCTGACCGCGGCCGAGAAGCTCGAGGTCGCCCGTCAGCTGGCGCGCCTCAAGGTCGACGTCATCGAGGCCGGTTTCCCGGCCGCCTCCCCGGGCGACTTCGAGGCCGTCCGTCGCATCGCCGAGGAGACCCCGCAGGACATCGCGGTCGCGGCCCTGGCTCGTTGCAAGGACGGCGACCCGCAACGGGCGATCGAGGCGATCAAGGTCGCCGAGCGGCCGCATCTCCACGTGTTCATCGCGACCAGCGACATCCACCTCAAGCACAAGCTCCGGATCGACCGCGAGACGGCGCTGGCCGAGGCGGTCCGCTGGGTCCGCTACGGGCGGGAACAGCTCGGCCGTGACGCCGAGATCGAGTTCTCCGCCGAGGACGCCTCGCGGACCGACCTCGACTACCTCCTCCAGGTCTACGAGGCGGTCGTCGAGGCCGGGGCCTCGACCGTCAACATCCCCGACACCGTCGGCTACGCGATCCCGTCGGAGTTCGGGGCGCTCGTCGAGCGTGTCGTCGCGCTCGTCGGCGATCAGGCGACGGTCAGCGTCCACTGCCACAACGACCTTGGGCTCGCCACGGCCAACACGCTGGCCGCGGTCCAGGCCGGCGCTCGCCAGGTCGAGGTCACCATCAACGGCCTCGGCGAGCGCGCCGGCAACGCTTCTCTCGAAGAGGTCGTCATGGCGCTGCGGACGCGCCCGACCCAATTCCCCGAGCTCGGTTCGGGGGTCGCGACGGAGCAGCTCACCGCCGCGAGCCGCTTGGTCAGCTACCTGACCGGCTTTGCCATCCAGCCCAACAAGGCGATCGTGGGCGGTAACGCGTTCGCCCACGAATCGGGGATCCACCAGGACGGCGTGATCAAGAACCCGCTGACCTACGAGATCATGACCCCGCAGTCGGTCGGGCTGTCCGGCAGCCAGCTGACGATCGGCAAGCTGTCCGGGCGGAAGGGTCTCCAGGGCAAGCTCCGCGAGCTCGGCTACGAGTACGAGGGCGAGGCGCTCGATGAGATCTACCGCCAGGCTGTCGCGCTCGCCGATTCGAAGAAGGAGGTCACCGATGCCGACCTCCACGCCCTCGTCGAGCAGCGCTCGTCGGAGGTCCCGGCATCGGTCGCGATCGTCGGCTGGAGCGTCACCTCGTCGCACGGCGGCAACGCGACCGGCTCCGTGACGCTCACGATCGGTGGCGAAGAGCGGACCGCGGAGGCGACCGGCAACGGGCCGGTCAACGCGCTCTTCGGCGCGGTCGACGACGCGCTCCAACCCGTCCTCGGCTGGCATCCGACGCTGACCGAGTACGAGATCAAGGCGGTCAGTGCCGGCGAGGACGCCCAGGGCCAGGTCCTGGTCCGCTGCCGTCGATCGTCCGACGAGGGACCCGGTGCGCTCGTCGTCACCGGCCACGGCCTGTCAACGAACATCATCGAGGCGTCGCTCGAGGGCTACCTCGTCGCCGTCAACAAGCTTCACGGCGCAGAGATCAACGGGGTCTCGGTCGCGTTCGTGTCCCCGCGCCAGGGCGAGACCCTCCCGTGACCACAGGAATGACCTTCCGCGTCGCGACGATCCCCGGCGACGGTGTCGGTCCGGAGGTCGTCGTCGCCGCGCGACGCGTGGTCGATGCCGCCGGCGGGCGGTTCGAGTTCGCGATCGACTGGTCGGAGCACGTCGTCGGTGGCGCCGCCATCGATGCGTTCGGGGTCGCCATCCGCGACGACGACGTGGCCGCCTGCGGCGAGGCCGACGCCATCCTGCTCGGCGCCGTCGGCGGTCCGAAATGGTCCGACCCGAACGCCGCGGTCCGGCCGGAGCAGGCGCTCTTCGCGCTCCGCGGCGGGCTCGGCCTGTACGCCAACCTGCGGCCGGTCACGGTCCAGCCGTCACTCGCGGCGTCGTCGCCCCTCCGCCCCGAGCTCCTCGCCGGGGTCGACATGGTCATCGTTCGGGAGCTGACCGGCGGGATCTACTTCGGCGACCGGACCGAGGCGTCGCCCGAACCGGGCGCACGCACCGCCCTCGACACGCTGCCCTACGCCGAACACGAGATCGCCCGGATCGTCCGCCTGGCGTTCGATCTCGCGCGTGGCCGGCGCGGGTCGGTCACCTCGGTCGACAAGGCCAACGTGCTCGCGACGTCGCGGCTGTGGCGCCGGGTGGCGGACGAGATCGCCGTCGAGTACACGGATGTCCGGTTGAGTCACCAGCTCGTCGACTCGTGCGCCATGTTGTTGATCCGCCGGCCGGCCGACTTCGACGTCATCGTCACCGAGAACCTGTTCGGCGACATCCTGTCGGACGAGGCATCGGTCCTTGCCGGGAGCCTCGGCCTGCTGCCGTCGGCATCGCTCGGGGAGCGCCGGACCGAGCACGGCCAGTTCGGCCTGTACGAACCGATCCACGGCTCGGCACCGGACATCGCCGGGCGCGACATCGCGGACCCGATCGGCACGATCCTCTCGGCCGCGATGCTGCTGCGGACCTCGCTCGGGCGGACGGATGCCGCCGACGCGATCGAGGCCGCCGTCGCCCGAACGCTCGAGGATGGCTGGCGGACGCCCGACCTGGCCGACACCGCCGACGCCACGGACGGGCTGGTCGTCGTCGGCACCACGGGCTTCACGACCGCGGTGGTCGAGGCGCTCGAGGCCGCGGCCGGGGCCGGATCCCCGGGCCCGACTGGTTCGACTGCCGCCGCCCGGGTGGGGGCCGCATGACGCCACCGACCGTTCCGGGAGACGACGCCCCGGTCGTCCTCTATGACACGACCCTGCGCGACGGGACGCAGGGCGAGAACATCACGCTGTCGCTCGCCGACAAGCTGCGGGTCGCGCGGATGCTCGACGAGTTCGGGATGCCGTTCATCGAGGGCGGTTGGCCGGGCTCCAACCCCAAGGACATCGAGTTCTTCGCGGCCGCCCGGACGATGACCTGGCAGACCGCACGGCTTGCGGCCTTCGGGTCTACCCGGCATCGTGCCAACAAGCCCGCTGACGACCCCAACCTGCGCGAGCTGGTCGCCGCCGAGACGCCGGTCGTGACGATCTTCGGCAAGAGCTGGCTGCTCCATGTCGTCGAGGTGCTGGGGGCGACGCCCGCCGAGAACCTCGACATGATCGCGGACTCCGTCGGCTTCGTGATCGATCGTGGGCGCGAGGTCGTGTACGACGCCGAGCATTTCTTCGATGGCTACAAGGCCGACCGCGACTACGCGCTGTCGACTCTTCGAGCGGCGCGCCAGGCGGGTTCCCGCTCGCTGGTCCTGTGCGATACCAACGGCGGGACGCTGACCGACGAGCTGGTTGAGATCGTCCGCGACGTCCGGGCGACGCTTGACGCCGATCCCGACGTGGTCCCGGTCACGTGGGGGATCCACACCCACAACGA
>JANMBS010000303.1:0-6467 GCA_031360525.1 Thermomicrobiales bacterium | reverse complement strand
CCGAGCGTCGCCGACCTTGCCACGGAGCAGATCCTCAAGATCGACCTTGGCACCGAGCCCCCGACCCTCGATCCCAACAAGGCCCAGGACTCGACCTCGATCGCCGTGCTTCACGCGATCAACCGCGGCCTGCTCTACTTCGACAAGGACCTCAAGGTCCAGCCGGAGCTGGCGGAGGCCCTTCCCGAAGTCTCGGCCGACGCAAAGACCCTGACCTTCAAGCTGAAGGACGGCATCACCTACAGCAACGGCGACCCGATCGTGGCCGGTGACTTCGTGTACAGCATGAAGCGCACCATCGACCCGCGGACCGCCGCCCCGTACTCCTACGTCATGGCCGAGGTCGTCGGCGCGTCGGACCTGCTCGCCCTCTCGGGCGCCGATCCGGCCCCGTCCGATAAGGATGTCGACGCGCTCCTCGCCAAGGTCGGCATCACCGCGCCGGACGACAAGACCCTCGTCATCAACCTGTCGACCCCCGCGACGTACTTCACGAGTGTCCTGGCACTGTGGATCAACGTGCCGGTCCAGGAGAAGTGGATCACCAGCCCGAACGCGACCGAGGCCGCCAACTACGTCGGCTCCGGCCCATACGTCCTGGACACCTGGAAGCACAACAGCCAGATCATCCTCAAGCCGAACCCGAAGTGGACCGGCGCAGTGAAGTCGACGCTGACCGAGATCCAGATGTCCATGACCACCGAGCCTGCCCAGGCCCAGGCGGCCTACGAGGCCGGTGACCTCGACATGGTCCTCACCCCGAGCGAGGACGTCCAGCGCATCAAGGCCGACCCGACGCTTGGCCCGCAGGTCCTCGAGATCCCTCAGCTCGGTATCACGTACTACACCTACAACAACGGCGTCGATCCCAAGACTCTCAAGCCGTTCGCCAAGTGCGCCGACCTGAAGGTCTGCCCGACGATGAACAAGGACTTCCGGATCGCGCTGAGCCAGGCCATCGACAAGAAGGCCTTCATCGCTGCGACCTTCGCAGGGGTCGGCCAGCCGGCCAACAGCTTCGTGATGCCGGGCATCCCCGGCTACCAGGAAGACCTCGACCCGTATCCGTTCGATCTCGCGGCGGCAAAGGCGAGCATGACCAAGGCCCTGGCCGCAATCGGCGTCGCCAGCGCGGCTGACCTCGGTAAGCTGAAGTTCGGCTTCAACTCCGGGTCCGGCCACGAGCCTCGCGTCGCGTTCCTGGCCGAGGCCTGGCGACAGGCATTCGGTCTCGAGACCGACCAGATCGGCAGCGACTTCAGCGTCTTCCTCCAGCAGCGCACGGCCGGCGAGTACCAGATCGCCCGTGACGGCTGGGGTGCCGACTACCCGCACGCGAACAACCAGCTCGGTCTGTTCGTCTGCGGCGGCGGCAACAACGACGTCCAGTACTGCAACAAGGACTTCGACGCGCTGATCGCGCAGGCCGCGGCCGAGCCGGATCAGGACAAGCAGGTCGCGCTCTACAATCAGGCTCAGACGATCCTGATGGGCGACGCAGCCTTCCTCCCGCTCCGCTTCGGTCTGACCGTTTACGAGGTCCAGCCGTATGTGTCCGGCCTGACGGTCACCCCGTCGGACTCGCAGCTGCCGGGCGACCTGTTCTACGAGACCATCCAGATCCTGAAGCACTAGTCGCCGCCGTCGACCAGTACCCGGTGGGCCGGCCCCGCGGCCGGCCCACCGGACCCCGTCCACCTCACGAATGAATCTCGCTAGCAGAGAGATACCGTGATCGCATATATCGGCCGGCGCTTCCTGTGGATCATCCCGGTCCTGTTCACGGTCTCGATCATCACGTTCTTCCTGATGCACGCCGTCCCCGGCGGGCCGTGGGATCGTGACAAGCGCCTGCCCCAGGCGACACAGGACCGGCTGAACGCCAAGTACGGCCTCGACCAGCCGATCTATATCCAGTACGCCACCTGGGCAGGCAAGTTCATCCAGGGCGACCTCGGACCGTCCTATCGATACACTGATCGCACGGTCAACGAGATCGTCGCCGACGGCTTCTTGACCACGGTCCAGCTCGGGATCATGGCCTTCATCCTGTCGGTCCTCGTCGGGATCCCACTCGGCATCTTTGCCGCGCTGGGCCACAACCGCGGCCCGGATTATGTCTCCACCAGCGTGTCCATCATCGGCATCGCCACGCCCAGTTTCGTGCTGTCGATCCTGCTCATCGTGTTCTTCGCGGTGCAATTAGGCTGGTTCCCGACCGGCGGCTGGAAGGGCCCTCAATACTGGGTCCTGCCGACGATTGCCCTGGCCGGGTTCCCGATCGCGGTGATCGCGCGCTATACCCGCGCGTCGATGCTCGAGGTCACCCGCAAGGACTACATCCGCACGGCCCACAGCAAGGGACTGCGCGACCAGGCCGTGGTCTCGCGCCACATGATCCGCAATGCGCTCATCCCGGTCGTGACGATCCTGGGGCCGACGCTGGCCTTCCTCGTCACCGGCTCGTTCATCATCGAGCGGATCTTCGGGATCCCCGGGATCGGCCAGTTCTATATCACGGCCATCTCGACGCGTGACTACAGCCTGCTCATGGCGATGACCATGCTGTACGCGTTCGCGGTGGCCTTCCTCAACGTCGTGGTCGATGTGCTGTACGCATACATCGATCCGCGGATCCGCTACAGCTAGGAGCGCGCGAGATGGCGACAAACACGACCGTCGTCGGAACCCGGGTCGCCAAGCCCAAGGCGACCTCCGGCCCGTGGCGTGAGGCGGCCGGCCGGCTCGTCAAGAACAAGCTGGCAGTGGTCGGTTTGGTCATCGTCGCCCTGTTCCTGTTCTGCGGCATCTTCGGACCGCTGATCGCGCCGTGGCCGTACCAGGTCCAGGATCTCCAGGCGGTCTTCGCCAACGGCAACCGCCCGCTCCCGCCACTGTCGCCGAACCACATCCTCGGGACAGACCAGCTCGGGCGTGACCTGCTCAGCCGGCTGCTCGACGGCGCGCGCATCAGCGTCACCGTCGCATTCGTGGTCCAGGCGGTCATCATCCTGATCGGCGTGCCGATCGGCGCCCTGGCCGGCTGGTTCGGCGGGCGGATCGACAACTTCTTGATGCGCCTGACCGACGTCATCTACGCCTTCCCCGACCTGCTGTTCATCATCCTGCTGTCGGTGGCCTTCCGTGAGACGGCCTTTGGGCAGGCACTCGACGGCCTCTTCCTCGTCTTCGTGGCGATCGGCCTGGTCGGCTGGGTGACGGTCGCCCGCCTGACCCGGGGCCAGCTGCTGTCGCTCAAGGAGACCGAGTTCGTCGAGGCCGCCAAGGCGATCGGCGTCTCGGATCGCAAGATCGTGACGCGACACCTGCTGCCCAACGGGATGGGTCCGATCATCGTCGCTGTGACCCTCGGCATCCCGGTCGCGATCCTCGCCGAGGCGACGCTGGCCTACATCGGGATCGGCGTCCAGCCCCCACGCGCATCGTGGGGCAGCCTGATCGCCGAAGGCCAGAAGTTCATCCGGTCCGAGCCCCATCTCGTGCTCTTCCCGGCGATCTTCATCGCGCTCGCGCTGATCGGCTTCACCTTCCTCGGTGATGGCCTGCGCGACGCGCTCGACCCGAAGCTCAAGGGAAAGCAATAAGTGGTGGGCGCCGACGAGGAGATCTCCGCCGCCGACGCACCGACCATCGTGGAGTTGTCTGCGGACGACGTCCTGCGGGCACGGACGGATGCGGTCGCGAACGCCGGCCTCGGCCGCAAGGCCGACCATCTGCTCGAGGTGCGCGGCCTGTCCACGCACTTCTTCACGCCGGATGGAGTCGTCCAGGCCGTCGATGACGTCACGTTCAATGTCGGCTATGGCGAGACCCTCGGCCTCGTCGGCGAGTCGGGCTGCGGCAAGAGCGTCTCCGCGCTGTCGATCGCGCGCCTCGTCCCGGACCCGCCAGGCCGGATCGTGTCCGGCTCGATCCTGTTCGACGGCATCGACGTGCTCAAGCTCAGCACCGAGGACATGCGCAAGCTCCGCGGCAAGGAGATCGGGTTCATCTTCCAGGACCCGCTGACCAGCCTCAACCCGACGCTGACCATCGGCTACCAGATCGGCGAGGCGATCAAGGAACACATGGGCCTATCGTCCAAGGCCGCCCAGGAGCGGATCACCGAGCTGCTGGCCAAGGTCGGCATCCCACGTCCCAAGGACCGCCTCAACGACTACCCGTTCCAGTTCTCTGGCGGGATGCGCCAGCGCGTGATGATCGCCATCGCCCTGTCGTGCGACCCCAAGCTCATCCTCGCCGACGAACCGACGACCGCCCTCGACGTGACCATCCAGGCCCAGATCCTGGAGCTCATCCAGCGGCTCTCGTCCGAGTTCGGGACGGCCGTCCTGCTGATCACGCACGACCTCGGCATCGCCGCAGGGATGTGCGACAGGGTCAACGTCATGTACGCCGGCCGGATCGTCGAGACGGGCACGGTCGACACGCTCTTCGAGAACCCCCGGATGCCATACGCCTGGGGCCTGCTCGACTCCCTGCCGCGTATCGACGATGTCCGTGGCGACCGGCTGCGGACGATCGAGGGCATGCCGCCCCTGCTCATCGCCCCGCCGAAGGCGTGCCGCTTCGCGCCGCGCTGCGATTACGCCCGGGACATCTGCGTGAACAGCGAGCCCGAGCTGACGCCGCGCGCGGAACCGGAGCACGCGGCCCGCTGTTGGGCGACCGAGCCCGGCGGGTGGATCGGATGAGCGCAGCGGTCACGCAGCGCGGCACGAAGGCGGCCCCGGAGCGCCTGCCGCACGATCCCGCCAACCTCGTCGAGGTGGATGACCTGCGGGTCCACTTCCCGATCCGGTCGGGGATCTTCAAGACCCAGAAGGGCAGCGTCAAGGCAGTCGACGGGACGACGTTCGCGGTCCGCCGCGGCGAGACGCTCGGCCTCGTCGGGGAGTCCGGCTGCGGCAAGAGCACGATCGGTCGGGCGATGATCCGGCTCCGCGATGCAACCAGCGGGTCGGTCCGCTTCGACGGCGTCGATCTGACCACGCTGAATACCGGCGAGCTGCGCAAGATGCGCCGTCGGATGCAGATCATCTTCCAGGACCCGTACGGCTCGCTCGACCCGCGGATGACGGTCGGCTCGATCATCGCCGAGCCCATCGAGACCCACAGACTCGCCAGCGGCGAGGCGAAGGACGAGCGGATCAGGGACCTGCTCCGCCTCGTCGGGCTCGACCCGAACTACGTCAAGCGCTACCCGCACGAGTTCTCCGGCGGTCAGCGCCAGCGCATCGGGGTCGCCCGGGCACTCGCGGTCGAACCGGAGTTCATCGTCTGCGACGAGCCGATCTCGGCACTGGACGTGTCCATCCAGGCACAGGTCCTCAACCTGCTGACCGACCTGCGCACCCGGCTCGGACTGACCTACCTGTTCGTCGCCCACGACCTCTCGGTCGTGAAGCACATCAGCGACCGGGTCGCGGTCATGTATCTCGGCAAGATCGTCGAGCTTGGGCCGCCCGACGAACTGTACGCGGGCCCTGGCCACCCGTACACACGAGCCCTGCTGTCGGCCGTCCCGGTCCCGGACCCCGTCGCCGAGCGGAAGCGAAAGCGGGTCATCCTGAAGGGCGACGTGCCGAGCCCGGTCAACCCGCCGCCGGGCTGCCGCTTCCACACGCGCTGCTGGCTCTACGAGCGCCTCGGCCAGCCCGAGGATTGCCGGACCATCGACCCCCCGCTCACCATGGTCGCGGGCGTCGCCGAACACCTGGCCGCCTGCCATTACTCGGACGAGGCGCTCAAGACGGATGTCGGCATCGCCCATATCGACCAGAACCAGGTCCGGCGCGGGACGCCCGCGGCGGCCCTCGCCTCGCTGGCGAGCGACAACGGGGCGGCCAAGCATGAGCCGGCCCTTGCCGCACCGGCCTTCGCCGACAAGCCGGAGGCGACCGAGGACGTCAGCGCGACCGACGCGTTCTCGACGGAGGACCCCGCCTCGACCGATACACCGACGGATCGACTCGACCCGTTCTGAGGACCACTGACCGCCGTCGGATCCATGCAGGGTGCGTCCGTGGAAATCCCACGGTATCCTGTCCCGCGTTCGGGTCTTCCATCACCCATCGGGCGTTGCCCAGGGCGGTGGCGGAGGACCACAAACAGGAGGAGAAGCAATGACTCGAGTGCGCATCGGTGCGCTCTTCGCTGTGACCGCGATCGTCTTCGCGGCCTGCGGAGGAGCCACCACCAGTTCGGCCCCGGCATCGGTGGCCCCGCCAGCGTCGACCGGCGCCTCCACGGCGCCGTCCGTCGAGCCGTCGGCCGCCGGGACGCCCAAGGAGGGCGGGACCCTCGTCGTCGCCATCCCGGGCGACCTCAACCGGACGGACCCGGCGCTCATCGACGACGCCAACTCGTCGTACGTGCTGCAGCAGGTCTTCGAAGGCCTGGTCACGCTCAAGCCGGGCTCCGGCAGCGAGATCGTCGGCCAGCTC
>JANMBS010000292.1:0-2068 GCA_031360525.1 Thermomicrobiales bacterium | reverse complement strand
CCAGTTCGTCGGGGGCGTGCTCACGGAGGCGCAAGCGTGACGGTGTCACCCCGTACCGCTCGTACCAGGCGCGCCGCTTGGGCAGCCATTCCTCGAACGCGGCGGCGGCCTCCGCCTCCCGAAGCCGCTTTTCCGAGAATTTGGTCTTGCTTTACTCCGTCCGCCCGCAGGCCGCCGCCGCTGAGGCGTTCGAGATGTGGCTTCCCAAGCGGCAGGCGTGGTATGAGAAGTACGGGGTCACCCCCGAGCGGCTGCGCTTGCGCGAGCACGCGCCGGACGAACTGGCCCACTACGCCAAGAAGGCGGTCGACGTCGAATATCGCTTCCCGTTCGGCTGGAAGGAGCTCGAGGGGGTCCACAACCGGGGCGACTTCGACCTGTCGCGCCACAGCGAGGCCTCGGGCGAGAAGCTGGAGTATTTCGACCAGGCGACCAACGAGCACGTCATCCCGTGGGTCGTCGAGACCGCAGCGGGCGCGGACCGGGCTGCCTTCACGTTTCTCATCGACGCCTACCGCGAGGAGGAGGTCCGTGGCGAGACTCGCGTCTCGCTGGCCCTTCATCCTGAGCTCGCGCCGTACAAGGTGGCGGTTCTGCCGCTGCTCAAGAAGCGGCCCGAGATCGTCGAGCTGTGTCACCGCATCAAGGACGACCTGAAGCGCCACACGATGGCGGTCTACGACGACACGGCCGCGATCGGCAAGCTCTACCGGCGTCAGGACGAGATCGGGACACCGTGGTGCGTGACCGTGGACGTGGACTCGCTCGAGGATGGCGCGGTCACCGTGCGCGATCGCGATTCGATGGCCCAGGAGCGGATCCCGATCGAAGGCGTGACGCGGCTGATCCTCGACCGGCTCGACGCCTCCCGGGCAGAGTAGGGGATGGCCTACTGGTCGGCGTTCGCCTCGGCGGCGTCGATGGCGGCCGCGAGGTCCGCGCCGGCCACCCCACGCGGCTCCTTGCCCTTCGGCCAGTAGAGTTCCTTGTGGATCTGGTCCTCTGGGTAGCCCCGATCGAGGAGCGTGGCCTCGGCGGCCAGGATCATGTCGGGGTTGCCGCAGATGTAGGCGATCGAGTCGGCCGGCGACAACCCGAGTTCGTCCAGAACCGGCCCCAGGATCATCTCGACTCGGCCGGTCCTGCCCATCCATTCCTTGTTGCGCGGATCGTCCGGGCGCGACACCGTCGGGACATAGGTGACGGGGTAGGTCCCGGAGGCCTCCCATTCGTCCAGGATGCCCTGGTAGCCAAGCTCGTCGGCGTATGACACGCCGTTCAGGAAGACGACAGGCCGCGGGTGGCCGTCGATCAGGAGCTGGCGCATCATCGCCACGAACGGCGCGTTGCCGGTCCCCGACGAGATGAAGATGTGGGTACGCTCGTCGTCCGGTTGGAGCATGAACTTGCCCTTCGGGCCGATCATCCGCATCGAATGGCCGACCGGCAGGCGCCACAGCAGGGGGGTGAATGTCCCACCCTCCACGAGCCGCACGTAGAACTCGTAGCCGTCCGAGCCGGCGACCGCCGGCGCCGAGGCGACCGAGTACGGACGCTGGACGATCTTGCCCTCGACCATGACCCCGATGGTCATGTACTGGCCGCTCTCGAACGGGGTCGGATCGCCGTGGAATCGGACCCAGAAGTAGGCCAGCGACCCGTTCTCGTCCTCGCGCCGCACGAGCGTGGCGTTGTATTGCGGCGCTTCTGCATCGATGACCCGGCTGTCGGCGAGGAGGTCGGTCATGCCGTGATGGTACCCGGCGTGCCCTCACGCGCTGCAACCGGAGCGCGGCGGGGTCCGACGGTACAATCGGGCCGACACTGACCGCGCTTGATCGCGCCACCCGTGGGTGGCCCGACGCCCTGGAAGGATCCGCCCGATGACCCAGACTGTTCCGACCGCCGCCGACCGTCCCCACGGCGCCGCCAAGCGCTACATCTACGCTTGGGGTGAGGGTCGGGCCGAGGGCGACGCGACGATGCGCGACCTGCTCGGTGGCAAGGGCGCGGGCCTCGCCGAGATGACCAACGCGGGTCTCCCGGTCCCGCCCGGCTTCACCATCAC
>JANMBS010000277.1:0-2299 GCA_031360525.1 Thermomicrobiales bacterium | reverse complement strand
ACCGTCATCAAGAACGGCGACTACGTGGACGCGATCATCGGCCTGACCGAGGAGCAGTTCGTGTCGATCAAGATCGACCCGACCAGCGCCGACCAGGGCGTCGTGACCGCGCCGGGACCCAAGGGCGCGACCACCAAGGTCCTCCTCCAGGGCATGCAAGTGCTCGGGGCCCTTCTGCCCCCCGTCGCTCCGCCGGCCGAGGCAGCTCCCGCGGCATCCGGCGCTCCCACGCCTCCGCCCGGAACGACGACCCTCAACGAGCAGCAGGAGATCGTGATCCTGTCGGTCACGGCCCAGCAGGCGGAGGTCATCCGCTACGCGCAGCTCCAGGCCAACCCCCTGCAGTCGCTCTCGCTGATCCTGCGCTCCCCCGACGACTTCATCGACCCGACCACCGGTCAGCCGGTGACCCCGGTCGACCCGGAGACCACCGGTGTCACCCTCAAGATCCTTCTGGACCAGTACGGCGTCCTGCCGCCGGTCATCGAAGGCCCGGTCCTCCCGAACAACCGACTCCCGACCCCGATCCGTCCCGTCAACTGATAGCGTCCGGGCCTTCGGGGCCGGGCACCACATGCGCACGACGGGCGTGAGACACCGATCGGTATCCACGCCCGTCGCCATCACCGACACGACATCCCCGGCTTGGGAATAGAAGGAACCACGCAGACCGAAATGGCCGACCAGATCCGCGTCCTCGTCGTCGACGACATCCCCGAGACCCGCGACCACCTGACGAAGCTCCTGGGCTTCGAAAGCGACATCGACGTGGTCGGCTCCGCGGCGTCCGGCCGCGAAGCCCTGGAGATGGCCGCCCGACTCGTGCCGGATGTCGTCCTGATGGACATCAACATGCCGGACATGGACGGCATCGCCGCCACCGAGCAACTCGCATCGGTGGTCCCCGGCGCGGCCGTAGTCATGATGTCTGTCCAGGGCGAGGCCGACTATTTGCGGCGCTCGATGCTCGCCGGCGCACGCGAGTTCCTGGTCAAGCCGTTCAGCAGCGACGAACTCACGGCGTCGATCCGCCAGGTCAGTGCCCGCGAGCGGGACAAGCAGAGCCGGATGGCGGTGACCTCGATGGCCACGGCTACCGCGACGAATGGCACCCGCTCCAGCGAACCGGGTGAACCCGGCTCGATCGTGGCCATCTTCAGCCCCAAGGGTGGCGTCGGCCGGACGACCGTCGCGGTCAACCTCGCCGTAGCGGCGGCCACCGAGCTCGGCAAGAAGGTCGTCATCATGGACGGCTCGTTCCAGTTCGGCGATGTCGGCGTACTGCTCAATCTGAACCCCAAGAGCAAGTCGATCGCCGACCTGATCCCCGAGCTCGAGGCAGGTGAGCTCGACTCGATCGACACATTCCTGATCAATCACACCGCCGGTATCCGCGTCCTGCTCGCGCCACCGTCCCCGGAGACGGCCGAGATGATCACCGCGAGCGGCGTCAAGAAGGTCCTCGAGCGGCTGCGCGCCGACCACGACCTGGTCGTCGTCGACTGCACCTCGTACTTCAATGACACGACCCTGGCCATCCTCGACGCGGCCGATGTGATCCTGACGATGCTCAGTCTCGAAATCACGAGTATCAAGAACATGCGCCTCTTCCTGGAGGTCGCCGAACAACTCGGATACGAGAAGGGCAAGGTACGCCTTGTCCTCAACCGCGCCGATTCGGCGCTCGGGATCCGCGTGGCGGACGTCGAGCATTCGATCGGTCGCAAAGTCGACGAGACCGTCGTGAGCGACGGCCGAAGTGTCGTGTACGCCCTGAATCGGGGCGTACCTTTTTTCCTTTCCAACAGGGAGGCGCAGGTCTCCCAGGACATCCTTCGTTTGGCCCGGTCCGTGGTCAGTGGTCAGTCTCAGACTGACACCGTCGAGGCCGGAAAATCGACCCAGAAGAAATCGCTATTCGCATGGCGATGAACGCGACCACAGTCGGCCCCTCGGGGCGAGAAGGGGTGTAGGCGATGTCTCTGCTGAAGCGGATCGAGAGCGCTCGACCGGGAGCCTCCGGCGCACCGGCCGCACCGGGCACACCGGGCAACAACCAGCCGACCGCACCCGCGGGAGGGCCGCCGAGCGCGCCCACCCCCGGTCGGCTGACCAGCCAGGCGCCCGTGCGCGAGTCATTCCGGGACGTGAAGTTCCGGATCCAGAACAGGGTCATCCAGGACCTGGATCCGAAGCTCGACCTGTCCAACCAGGTCGAGGTCCGGCGCCAGATCGAGGAGATCTTCGGCAAGGTCATCGACGAGGAAGGCCTCGCCCTGACCCGCGCCGAGCGCGTCCG
>JANMBS010000200.1:0-6647 GCA_031360525.1 Thermomicrobiales bacterium | reverse complement strand
CCTCACGCCCCTGGCGGTCGATCCGGGCCATCCGTTCCCGTACATCTCGACGCTGAGCCTGTCCATCGCGGTCGGGCTGCGCGATCCGGAGACCGGCGAGCGCGGATTCGCACGGGTCAAGGTGCCGCAGATCCTGCCACGCCTGCTCGAGGTCGGTCCGTCGCGCTTCGTCCTGCTCGACCAGGTCATCGAGGCGAACCTCGACGCGCTCTTCTCCGGGATGGAGGTCGAGGAGCACCACCTCTTCCGGGTCACCCGCAACGCCGACTTCGAGATCGAGGAGGACGAGGCCGACGACCTGCTCCTCGCCATCGAGGAGGAGCTCCGGCGACGCCGGTTCGGAGCGGCCGTCCGGCTCGAGGTCGAGCGGTCGATGCCGGCCGCGACCCAGGCGCTGCTGCGCCGGGGCCTGGGCCTCGCGGAGAACGACAGCTACGAGGTCAGCGGGATGCTCGACCTGACGGGGCTATGGGCCATCGCCGACCTCGACCGGCCGGACCTCAAGCCCGTGCCGTGGTCGCCGGTCACGCCACCCCGGCTGATCCCGCCCGACGAGGACGAGCCGGCCGATGTCTTCGCCGCGATCCGCGCCGGCGACATCCTGGTCCACCACCCGTACGAGTCGTTCGCGGCGTCGGTCGAACGGTTCATCACCCAGGCCGCCGACGACCCCGACGTCCTGACGATCAAGCAGACCCTCTACCGGACGTCGGGCGACTCCCCCATCGTCCAGTCGCTCATCCGGGCCGCCGAGCGGGGCAAGCAGGTCGTCGTGCTGGTCGAGATCAAGGCCCGCTTCGACGAGGAGGCGAACATCGTCTGGGCGCGCAAGCTCGAGCGCGCCGGGGCCCACGTGGTCTACGGGCTGGTCGGGCTCAAGACGCATTCCAAGACCGCCTTGGTCGTTCGCCGCGAGGGATCCGGGCTGCGCCGCTACGTCCACATCGGCACGGGCAACTACAACCCGAAGACGGCTCGGTTGTATGTCGATATCGGCCTGCTGACCTGCCGGCCGGAACTCGGCGCCGATGTGACCGACCTGTTCAACAACCTGACCGGCCTGTCGAGGCAGCGGACGTTCCGCCGCCTGCTCGTCGCGCCGCACAGCCTTCGTTCGCGCTTCCTGGACCTCGTCGAGCGCGAGATCGGACACGCGGCGGCCGGTCGACCGGCACGGATCATCCTCAAGCTCAACGCCATCGTCGACGTCGCGGTGATCGAGTCCCTCTACCAGGCCTCGAGTTCGGGCGTGGAGATCGACCTCATCATCCGCGGGGCATCGTCGATCCAGCCCGGCCTGCCGGGCGTCTCCGATCGCATCCGGGTCCGCTCGATCATCGGCGAGTTCCTCGAGCACTCGCGGATCTGGAGCTTTGCCAATGGCGGCGAGCAGGAGTGGTACATCGGGTCGGCCGACCTGATGGACCGCACCCTCGACCGACGGGTGGAGGCGATCGCCCCGGTCGAGGATCACGACGCGCAGGCCCGTCTGGCCGGCATCATCGAGGTGATGCTCGCCGACGACCGCCGTTCGTGGCAGCTCCAGCCCGACTCGACCTGGGTCCGGACCGAGACCATCGAGGGCCGCGAGGGCACGATCGACACCTTCGAGACCCTCAAGGAGGAGGCCCTCGCCACCGGAGCCGTCGAGGCCGCCCCGCGGCGACCCGGGGCCGGGGCCGGGGCCGGCTCACTGGACCCGCGGGCATGAGCGACGCCCCCGCCCGTCCGGTCGAAGTCGAACTGAAATACCGCGTCGTCGACCTGGCCGCCGCGGAACGCTATCTCGTGGCCGAGGAGATCGGGGCCTTCAGCGGGACTGCCGCCGCGCGCTCGTCGCAGTTCGAAGACCGCTACGTGGATACCGCCGACGGGGCGCTCACGCGGGCCGGCTTCGCGGTCCGGGTCCGGCAGTCGGGGCGCGGCACGGTCGTATCGGTCAAGTCACTGACGCGCTCGGAGGGTCCCGGCGGCGCAGTCCGGCGCGAGGAGCTCGAAGGACCAGCCGACCGGAGTGCCGGACCCCTCGAGTGGCCCGCCTCTGACGCGCGGTCCCTCGTGCTCGAGCTGGCCGGGGATGCCCCGCTGCTGGAACTCGTCACGATCCGCCAGCTCCGGCGCAAGCGGGTCGTCCGCGACGGCGACACACGGGTCGAGCTGAGCCTCGACGAGGTGGATGTCGTGTCACGCTCGCGGGTCGTCGATCGCTTCGTCGAACTCGAGGCGGAACTGGTGAAGGGGGCCGAGGAGCGGCTGGCGCCGCTGGCCGACGTGTTCGCTGCGGATCCGGCCCTGGCCCCGGCGAGCGGGAGCAAGCTCGAGGCGGCGCTGGCCGCGGTCCGATCAGGCGGCCGGCCGGGTCGCGGAAGTGCCGCGGATCACGACGAGGACGCCGGCTTCCCCGCGGCCGATGCGGCCGTCGCCGGACCCGCTTCGAACGACGACGAGCCCGAGGCGCCGGGGCGGCGACGCGAGGCCGGGCGCCGGTCAGGGCAACGGTCGGCGACGCAGGCGCGCCCCGATTCCGCCGCCGCGTCTTCCAAGCCAGTGCGGCCGAATGTCCGCGAGGCGGCGGGCACGCGCGGCACGGCCAGCACTGCAACCACCGCCACGCCAGCGGCCGCAGCCACTGACGACGGTACCGGCTTGGCGCACGGACATGCCCCCGTCACCTCGACCTCGTCGGATGTCGTCAACGAGGCGGTCGTGGGGGCCGTCCCGGTCGACACTCGCCTCATCGTCGGCAAGACCCCGGGCGTCACCGCCGAGGACCACATCGCCGAGGCCGGGCGAAAGGTCATGAAGTTCCACCTCGCCCGGATGCTGGCTCGCGAGGCCGGCACGCGCGAAGGAGTGCATCCTGAGGAACTCCATGCGATGCGCGTCGCGACCCGCCGGCAGCGGGCGGCGTGGCGGGTGTTCGGCGCCTCGTTCCGGCCCCGACGCACGAAGCGCTACCGGAACGGCCTTCGCGAGATCGCTGCGCGACTGGGGGCCGTGCGCGACCTCGACGTGCTGCTCGACGCAGCCGACGCGTATCGCGCCGATCTACCCATCTCGGAGCAGCGAGCGCTCGAGCCGCTGCTCTCGGATTGGCGTCAGCATCGTGACGACGCCCGTGTCCTCCTGATCCGCGAACTGGACTCGGACGGCTACAGGCGCTGGGTCGACGATTACCGCGACTTCGTACGGACCGAAGGCGTGGCGGTCATCCCGGTCGGGCCGACCCAGCCGCATCATGTGCGCGATACCGCCGCTTCACGAATCTGGGCTGCCTACGAGCAAGTGCGCGGCTACGAGCCCGTCCTCCGCTGGGCCGATGTCGAGACGCTCCACGAGCTGCGCATCGCCGGCAAGTGGCTGCGGTACACGCTCGAGTTCGTGCGCGAGGCGCTGGGCGACGATGCCGGGCCGTTGATCGCCCCGGTCACCACGCTCCAGGACCACCTCGGACTGATGAACGACGCCGATGTTTCGGCCTCCATGGCCCGCACGTTCCTCGTCGAGCACGCCGGGGAGTTGTCGGGGCTCGAGGGCGCCGCGATCGGGCGTTACCTGGTCAGTCGCGAGCGCGAGGTCGCCCGGCTGCGGCGCACGATCGGGAGACCCTGGCGCGGCGTGGCCGGCGTCACCTTCCGACGCAGCCTTGGACGGGTCGTCGCCAGGCTGTAGGTCCGGCTCGGTCGCGCGACTGCTCCGTTACGTGCGCCAGCCGTGGGCGAGGTCGGCCAGCCGGTCGCGCCAGCACGGACCGGCGTGCTCGACCGCCAGGATGGCGCCTTCGCGAAGGCCGGCCTCGGAGACCCGCACCCTGTCCGCGCCGTAGCGCTCGAGGATGGCGTCGACGATCGCGCCACCGGCGGGCAGGAGCCGTGCCCGGACCGGGTTGATGGCATAGCTCGCGGAGGTCGTCGCGGCCGGCTCGGCGGCGAGAAGCGCCTGGATGTGCGCGATCCGCTCTCGGGTCAGGAGGCGGTCGGCGATCGCATCGGGCAGCATCTTGATCAGGTTGGACGCCGTTCCACCGACGGCGATGAGCTCCGACGGCGACGTGTCCGGTGCGCCCTGGAGTGCCTCGGCCGCGGCGGCGCGCATCCACGCGACCTCGGACGAGGTCGGTGGGTCGTGGGTGGCGAACCGGTCCGTGAGGCGCGCAGAGCCGACCTGGAGACCCGCCGCCCGAGGTCGTCGCGTGGCGTCGACGATGCAGAATTCCGAGCTGCCGCCACCGACGTCGACCACGAGCGTCTCGTGCGTCACAGGCATCCCCTCGGTGACGCCGATGATCGTGAGGTACGCCTCCTCCTCGTGTGACAGCACGTGGAGTGGCGCGCCGGCGGCAGCGGCGTCTCGGACGATCGAGGCGGCATCGGCCGCCCGGCGGATGGGCTCCGTCCCGAGGAAGGTGACGTTGGTCGCCTCCAGCGCCCGCGCGGTGTCGGCGTAGCGTGCGAGGGTCGCGGCGAGCTCAGCACGGGCTGCGCGGCCGAGGAAACCGCGCTCGACCACCGCGGATCCGAGACCGAGGAACGCCGATTCATCGACCAACGGCTCAAGGTGGTGACCGGCGACGACGGCCACGACAACGTGCACCGAATTCGAGCCGAGGTCGACCGAGGCCCCGACCACTCGCTGCGCGGAGGCAGGAGGGGCGGCCGAGGGCGTCGAGTCCGTGACGGTCAGGACGTGGTCGCGTCGGTCGCGCTCGTCGTGTTAGGCGAGGGAGGCGTGGACGAGGCAGTCCGTCGTGTCCCGGTCGTGCGTGTCCCCGCCGACCTGGTGGTCGTCTTGGTGGTGCGCCGCTTGGCCGCGGGCTTGCGCGGTGTCGTGGCGGCTGCCGGCTTCGGACCAGTGGCGGCTGCCGCGCCGGGCCTTTTGGCGGTGGAGGTCGCCGGTTTCGCGGCCGCGGTCTTCTTGGCGGCCGGCTTGCGCGTGGTCTTGGCGGCCGGCTTGCGGGTCGTCTTGGCGGCGGTGGGCTTGGCGGCGGTGGCCGGTTTCGCCGCGGCAGCCGATTTCGCGGCGGTCGTCCGCTTCGTGGCGGGCTTGCGGGCGGTGGTCGTCGAAGCGGCTGCCGGCCTCCGGGTAGCTGCCGGCTTGCGGGTCGCGGGAGCGGTCCTGGCCGGCGGCGCTGTCCGGACCGGCGTGACAGCCGTGGCTGCCTGGGCCGCTGCAGCCATGACGCCCTTCGCGGCGCCGCCGATCGCATCGCCCACCGTGCTTGCGGCAGAACCAGCCGCCGAGGTCGCCAGCGAGGCCATCCTCGTCGCGAGCGACGCGACCTCCGAAGCGGCTTTCTCAGCCTGCTTGCGGCGCTTCGCGATCTCCGCCCCATCGGGTCCGTGCGCGGCGGTCAGCTGTCGCAGGCGCTTCGACTCGGTCTTGCGGGCGGCGGCAAGACGCTTTTCGAGCTTGCGCAGCTCCTTCGCCGCGGTCTTCGGCAATGGCGTCACGACGCCTTTCGCATCGACGATGACCCCGGACACGGTGTCGATCACCATGCCGGTCCGGCTTCTGCTCGACTTGGATCGGTCACCACTGTTGGCCATCGATCGACCTCCACTGACCTGGGGCGGGTCGGTCGAGACGGACCGGCGCCGGATGGAAAGTCTGCCACGTCCGGCAAGTCCCCCGCGTGGCAGGGTCCCGACCGGCCCGAATCGTTAACTGACGATCCGCGACTTCGGCTGCCGGCTGGATCCACCCGCGCGTTAACGAACCCTTAACACGTGGCGAAACCCGCGTTGACGGACGCGACGGACAGTGATCCTGTCAAAACCGACGGGTCTGTCCAAAACCAGACGACGCCCGCGGATGCGTCGGACTCAGGAGGAAGCAAGTACGTGATGAACCCCATGACCAGACGGATCGCGGCACTCGCCGTGGTGGCCGTCGTCGCCTTCAGCGCTTGCTCCAATAGCGGCGCCACCAGCTCGCCGGCATCGACGCCCGCCTCAACCTCGGCAACGTCAGGTGGTCCGGCATCGCCCGCGCCGAGCGCCGCGGCGCTCGCGGGCACGGTGACCATCGACGGCTCGAGCACGGTCTACCCGATCACGGCGGCCGTCGCCGAGGAGTTCCAGATCGCGAACGCCGGCGTCCAGGTCCCAGTCGCATTCGCCGGCACCGGCGGCGGCTTCAAGAAGTTCTGTGCCGGTGAGACGGACATCAACGACGCATCCCGTCCGATCAAGTCCAAAGACGCCGCCGACGCCAAGTCCGAGGCGACGAACTGCCAGGACGCGGGCATCACGTATGTCCAGCTCCAGATCGCGATCGACGGCTTGACGATCGTGGTCAACCCGGCCAATGACTTCGCGACCTGCCTCACCAAGGATCAGCTCAAGATGGTCTACGGCCCCGACTCACCCAAGGATCTGACCTGGAGCCAGGTGAACCCCGCGTGGCCGGCCGAGAAGATCGACCGCTATATGCCGGGCGCCGACTCCGGCACTTTCGACTACTTCACCGAAGTCATCAACGGCGAGGTCGACGCCTCGACCCAGAACGCAACGCAATCCGAGAACGACAACGAGCTCGTCACGGGCGTGGCCGGCAGCAAGTACGCCATCGGCTACTTCGGCTACGCGTACTACGTCGAGAACAAGGACAAGCTCAAGGCCGTCGAGGTCGATGGTGGCACCGGCTGC
>JANMBS010000146.1:0-2728 GCA_031360525.1 Thermomicrobiales bacterium | reverse complement strand
TGGCCGGCGACCGCGCGTTCCGTGTCGACCACGAACGGGAGCGGCTGGTCTGGACCATCGATGGCGAGGACTACACCAAGGTCTTCCTGCCGCCCAACACACTTGCCTACTCGGCCGGCAACCTGATCAGCGAGATGGACTACGCGGGCGTCGACTGGGCGCTCCTCCACGTCGACGCCACGCTGTCACGCGACGTGGCCTACCTGGCGGACTGTATCCGGGCCTATCCCGACCGGCTGCGCTCGATGGCGCCGGTCGATGAGTGGCGGATCGCCTCCGAGCCCGCCGCAGTCATCGCCGAGGCCATCGAGGCGATCGAGGTCCACGGCCTGCACGCGTTCAAGATCATCCCCGAGTACGCCTACCGCCAGGACCCGACACAGACGATCGCCGATCCGTCGTGGCGGCCGTTCTGGGACGCGGTCACCGAGCTCGACGTGCCGATCTTCTTCACGCTCGGGCCGCGCCACGGCTCGACCGACCCCCGCCAGGGCTTCCTCGACGAGGTCCGGGCGGTGGCCCGCTGGATGGACGGCTACCCGGATGCCAAGGTGAGCATCACCCACGGCTTCCCATGGCGCGACCTCACCGTCGACGGCCGGATCGAGGTCCCGGCTGCGTTCTGGGAGCCCTTTCGCGACCGGCCAAACCTGTCGATCGAGGTCAGCTTCCCGGTCCGCATCGGCGACCTGTTCGATTACCCCTGGACAGTCTGCCAGCCGGTTCTCGAGCAGATGGCCGACCAGATCGGCTGCGACCGGTTGCTGTGGGGCACGGACATGCCGTTCCAGAACCGGTTCTGCACCTACCTCCAGTCACGCGAGTGGATCGAGCGCTACTCGACGTTCCTCGAGCCGGCACAGCTGGCCGCGATCATGGGCGGGACCGCCGCTCGCCTGCTGCGCATCCCAGGCGCCTGACCCGAACCGAGGACGACCGATGACCGAGACCGCCATCCCGGACTACTCCTTCGACGAGACGGCCCGCCTGATGGCCGAGGGCTCCCAGTGGCTGCCCGGCGGGGCGAGCAGCGATTACCGGCTCGGGTCGGCCGCGCTCGTCCTCGATCGCGGCGAGGGCGCGCTGCTGTTCGACGTCGACGGCAACCGGCTGATCGACTTCTACTGCGGGGCGGGTCCGATCATCCTGGGCCACGGGGCGCCGGTCGTGACCGAGGCGGTGACGCGCCAGCTGGCCCGTGGCGTCCAGCTCGGCGGGGAGAGCGTGGATGAGTACACGGCCGCCCGCCTGTTGACCGAGATCGTTCCGTGCGCCGAGATGGTCCGCTTTGCCAACACTGGCAGCGAGGCCGTCCAGCTGGCCTTCCGGATCGCCCGCGCCGCCGCCGGCCGCGACACGATCGTCAAGTTCGAGGGCCACTACCACGGCTGGCTCGACAGTGTGTTCGTGGGCTTGCCGGGGCGGCCCAACGTGGCGCCCGGCGGCAATCAGCGGCTGCGCACCTCGTCCGCCGGCCAGGATCCGGCCGCCCTCGAGCATACCGAGGTCCTGCCATGGAACGACCTCGACGCGGTCGAGGCGCGGCTGGCCCGCGGTGACGTCGCGGCGGTCATCACCGAGCCGCTGTGGCGCGGCTACATCCGGCCGGCGTCCGGCTTCCTCGAGGGCCTGCGCGAGGTCTGCCGGCGCCACGGCACGATCCTGATCTTCGACGAGATCGTGTCCGGCTTCCGGGCCGGCCCCGGCGGCGCCCAGGAGCTGTTCGGCGTGACGCCGGACCTGACCACGCTCGCCAAGGCGATGGCCAACGGCTTCGTCATCGGGGCGGTCGCCGGGCGGCGCGACCTGATGGGCCTGATCGGCGGCGGACCTGTCATCCATCCTGGCACCTACAACGGCAATGCCCTGTCGATGGCCGCGGCAGTGGCAACGCTGAGCACGCTGCAGAGCGGCGCGCCATACGAGACCATCGAGCGCGCCGGTGGCCGGCTGATGGCGGGCTTCAGCGAGCTGCTCGGAGCACGTGGCATCAAGAGCGTCGTCCAGGGCGTGCCCGGCTCATTCAACGTCCATCTCGGGATCGACCGGCCGGTCGAGAGCCTGGCTGACACGCAACGGGTCGACGCCGAGGCGGCCGAGACCCTCACCCTCGCACTCCTGCGCCGCGGTGTCCGGGCGATCCCGGGCGGCCACTGGTATGTCAACGCCGCACACACGGACACCCTCGTCGACGAGACGCTCGACGTCTTCGAGGACGCCTTGACCGATCTCTGAGCCCAGGCCGTCCCCCGCCCAGCAAGCCAACCGGAGGTCATCGAAAGTGCAGGGTCACCCGCGCCCCCAGGTCTTCCCGATGTCTCGTGCCCATGCCAAGCTCAACAACCCGACGTCGCGCTCGGTCCGGTTGGTGACGCCCGAATCGAGCGGTCAGGAGCGGCTGTACGCGGGCGCGTTCTGGTCCGAGCCGGGCGCCGACGCCGGCTGGGCATTCGTCGCCGGCGACCCCGACCAGAACACGATGGCCGGAGGGATCCCACACCTCGGCGATCACGACGAGGTCTACCTGTGCCTCGCCGGGCGGATCCTGGCCGACTGGGAAGGCGACGGCGAGCGCGGCTCGTTCGAGTTCGGCGCCGGCGACGTCGTCCACTGGCCCTCCGGCTTCACCATCCGCAACCGGGTCATCAGCGACGAACCCGCTCACGTCTTCTGGGTCATGGGCCCGGCGCCCGAGTGGATGATGCCGCTGACCGACCCGGACGCTTCG
>JANMBS010000117.1:0-4611 GCA_031360525.1 Thermomicrobiales bacterium | reverse complement strand
CATGAAATTCGCGGTCGCGAACCAGTTCCTGATGATCGCGGACCAGGCCGGCGTGGACTACACGAACGTCCTCAAGGCAATTCGCGAGGACTACCCACGGGCGCGCGACCTGCCCGGGCCGGGCTTCGCGGCGGGTCCGTGCCTGTTCAAGGACACGATGCAGCTGTCCGCCTTCACCGCCGACCACTTTCCGCTCGGGCAGGCGGCGATGCAGGTCAACGAGGGACTGCCCGCCTTCATCGTGTCCGCCCTGGAACGTCGCTATGACGGCCTGAACGGCAAGACCGTGGGCATCCTCGGGATGGCCTTCAAATCCGAATCCGACGACCCGCGCGCGTCGCTCAGCTACAAGCTGCGCAAGCTGCTGACGTGGTCGGGCGCCCGTGTGCTCGCCACGGATCCGTATGTCGTCGATGACCGGTTCGTGACCCTGGAATGCGTCATCGAGGAGAGCGACATCCTGATCCTCGGGGCGCCCCACAAGGCATATCGCGGCCTCCAGCTCGGCGGCAAGGACGTCGTCGACGTGTGGGGCGCTATGGGTTCAGGCATCCGCCTGTGAACCGGCCCGGTCGCCCCGGCGACCCAATCTCGGCCGGGCACGCGGCCCCCAGTCATCGATCCTCTAGGAGACTCTGAATTGCGCATCCTGGTCACCGGCGCGGCCGGCTTCATCAACGGCTACCTGGTGCCCGAGCTGCTTGACGCCAGCCACGAGGTCATCGGCCTCGACGACTTCAGCAAATACGGCCCGCTCGTCAAGTCGTACGACGACCACCCGCGCTATCGGTTCGTCCAGGGTGACGCGAAGGATGCGGCGCTTGTCGCCGAGCTCGCCGCGGACTGCGACCAGGTCGTCGCGGCGGCGGCGATGATCGGCGGGATCAGCTACTTCCACGAGTTCGCCTACGACCTGCTGGCCGAGAACGAGCGGATCCTGGCCTCGACGTTCGACGGCGCGATCGCGGCGCAACGCGACGGCCACCTCGAGCGGATCATCGTCGTCAGCAGCTCGATGGTCTACGAGTCCTCGACGGTCTTCCCGACCCCCGAAGGCGCCCAGCTGACGTCACCGCCACCGATCTCGACGTACGGTTTCCAGAAGCTCGCGTCGGAGTACTTCGCCAAGGGCGCCTGGGAGCAGTACAAGCTGCCGTACACGATCGTCCGGCCATTCAACTGCGTGGGCATCGGGGAGCGTCGCGCGCTGCGCGACTCCGACATCATGAGCGGCAACGTGAAGCTGGCCCTCAGCCACGTCGTGCCGGACCTCGTCCACAAGATCCTCAAGGGCCAGGACCCGCTCCACATCCTGGGCGCCGGCGACCAGGTCCGCCACTACACCTACGGCGGCGACCTCGCCCACGGGATCCGCCTGGCGATGGAGTCGCCCGCCGCGGTCAACGACGACTTCAACCTCTCGACCGCCGAGTCGACCACGGTCCTCCAGTTGGCCGAGGCCATCTGGCACAAGATCCACACCGACGGCCGGCCGTTCCACTACGTCAGCGACGCGCCATTCGAGCACGACGTGCAGCTGCGCGTCCCCGACGTCCGCAAGGCGCGCGAGGTTCTCGCTTTCGAGGCGACCACCACGCTCGACCAGATGCTCGACGAGGTCATCCCGTGGATCCGCGCGGAGTCGGACGCCGGCCGCTTGTGAGAGCCCCCCTGGACGACCTGTACGAGGCGCGCTTCGATGAGCGCGAGGTCAGCGCCAAGCAGGGGGTCTGGGATGAGGTCGCGCGATACCTCCAGCGCTACGTGGATCCGACCCAACCGGTCCTGGACCTGGCCTGCGATCGAGGCCATTTCGTCCGGCCGATCGTGGCATCCGAAAAATGGGCGACCGACATCCGGGACATGCGCTCGGCGCTCCCCGGCGATGTCCGCTTCGTGCAGGCGTCGGGCCTTGAGCTCGACGCGAAGCTCCCGCTCGCGCACTTCGGAACGGTGTTCATGAGCAACTATCTCGAACACCTTGACTCGTCCGATGCCGTGATCGAGCAGCTCTCGATCGTCCGCCAGCTGCTGGCCCCCGGCGGGCGAGCGATCGTCCTCCAGCCGAACATCCGACTCGTCGGACCTCGCTACTGGGACTTCATCGACCACCGGGTGGCGCTCACCGAACGGAGTCTCCTCGAGGCTGCGGAGCTCGCCGGATTGCGCACGCACACCCTCGTGACCCGGTTCCTGCCGTATTCCACGAAGGGCCGGTTGCCCGCCGCCCCGTGGCTTGTCCGGGCCTATCTCCGCGTTCCGCCGGCTTGGTGGGTCCTCGGGAAGCAGACCCTCTACGTCGGGGTCCAGGCTTGACGCAACGAACGGTGGCCGTGACGCCGGTCCTGTCAGTCGTGATGCCCGTCTTCAAGGAAGGCGGATCGGTGGAGCCCGTCCTTCGCGCCCTCACCGCGGCGATAGATGCGCCACACGAGATCATGGTCGTCTACGACTTCGATGAGGATCCGACGGTCCCGGTCATCGCGCGCCTGGCCCTGGAGCTTCCCGCTGTTCGCGGACTGCGCAATGACCTCGGGCGTGGCGTCCTCAATGCGATGAAGGCGGGGATCGCCGAGTCACGCGGTGCCTACGTCTTGATCTCCATGGCTGATGGCTCGGACGAGCCGCACGTGGTCGATTCGATGGTCGCCCTCGCGGTCGACGGAGCGGACGTCGTGTCCGCATCGCGCTACATGCGCGGCGGGCGACAGATCGGCGGGCCGCCGATCAAGCGCCTGATGAGCCGGACCGCCGGGCTGACCCTGCATTGGTTCGCGGGCGTCCCGACCCATGACCCGACCAACAACTTCAAGCTCTACTCGCGGCGCTTCCTCGACACCGTCACCATCGAGAGCAGCGCCGGTTTCGAGCTGGCGCTCGAGCTGACCGTGAAGGCCACGATCGCCCGCCGCCGTGTCGCCGAGGTCCCCACCACGTGGCGCGACCGGACCGCAGGCGAGAGTAACTTCAAGTTACGCAAGTGGTTGCCGCACTATCTGCACTGGTATCGGACGGCGTTCCGCGCGCGACTCTCGAGACGTCGCCGGCGGCGTCAGGGCTGACGGTTGCGGGGAAGCCGGAGGAGCCAGTCGGGCGGGTGCTGGGCGCGGACGATCGCATCCGCCTTCGCGCTCTCCGAAACGGGCGGCACCGACGCGGGCGCCAGGGAGTCGGCCAGCGGTGATCCGTATGTGGCGAGGACCCGGCGGACCTCGTCTGGTGACGGGACAAGCAGGAGACTCAGGTCTGGGGCGACGCCTGATGGGAGCGGATCGGTCGTCGCAAGCACGACAAGAGCGCGTGTGAGGTCGGCGCGTTCCGCGTAGAGCTGGCGACCGGCGACGAGGAGCGCGACGTTCCAGATCAGTGAGAAGGACAGGATCACAGCGCCCACCGCGACGACGACCGGTCGTCCAGCTGCCGGGATCGCCGGCTGTCCCATCAGGCTCGCCGCGGCGATCAGGGCGAGGATCCCGGACAGGTATGCATACCGGGTGTAGAGCGACGCATCCACGTCGAGCTGCGTCCGGACGATGCCCACGATCGTGTACTCGGCGGCGATCGCCAGGAGGCAGGCGATGGCGCGGCGCGGGATCGAGCGCCGACGCGCAGCCAGATAGCCGATCCACGCGGCCAGCGCGACGATCAGGATCCGCCCCACCAATGCCCCACCGCCGGTGGCCGCACCGAACGCCGTCGCCATCCCATCGACGATGAATCGCGGGAGGGCAACGAGCGTCTCGCGCGTGAACGGGTTCCCGTAGGTCGCGATCCCGTTTCGTCCGTAGGTCAGGTACCACACCCCGTACAACGCGACCGGGATCAGCAGCGGGACGATCCAGTTCCGACGCCGCGGGTCCAGTAGGACGTCGAGCCCGACGAGCCCGAGCATGAACAGGCCATAGCCCGAGGTCATCACCGCGACGACCAGGAGTCCCGTCGCCGCGGCCGCCCGGCCGGATCCCGGGAGCGTCGGGACATCGTCGAGCAGGAGCAGCGCGCCGAGGCCCATCGCGGTGGCCCCGACGAAGCCGATCTGGGCACCCCAGAAGAGGTTCTCGAAACCGCTCCCGAAGAGAAGCACGACCAGCGTGATGCCGACCGCGACCCATGGCAGCGTGCGGCGCCGCACCAGCGCATAGATCAGGAGCGCCACCGTCGCGTGCAGGACGGCCAGCAGGGCCAGGTACGGGACGTACGTGCCCATCCCGACCACTCCGAGCATCGCCCGGTAGACCACGATCGTGACTGCCAGCCAATGCTCGTTGAACGGCCGCACCAGGTCCTCGAGCGTGGCGGTGCGGTCCGAGATGATCGTCCACTCGTCGGCGAAGAACGTGAGGCCGAGGCCGAGCCAGATCAGCACGCCGGTGGCACCCAGAGTGGCGACGATGACCGCGATGTCGGGCGGGCCGAAGCGCCGTCGGCCTCGGCCGGATACGGGTGCCCCCGGTTCGCGAGTCGTCACGGCTCAGGGACGACCCGGGGGATCAGCGTCGTCGGAGGCCCCCCGAAATCGAAGGTCCGATAGTCGACCCAGTACGACTCTTCCGTTGAGAGAGGCAACCGTGTCCCGGCGTAGGCGTTGAGGATGCGAGGCACGATGTTGAC
>JANMBS010000108.1:0-5032 GCA_031360525.1 Thermomicrobiales bacterium | reverse complement strand
ACGAGCTCGAGCTCAAGACGCTCGCCGTGAAGAAGCGCCTGCTCCTGATGGGTCCCGACTGCGGGACCGCGATCATCGATGGGGTTCCGCTCGGGTTCGCCAACGTGGTCCGGCGTGGCACGATCGGCCTGGTCGGCGCGTCCGGGACCGGGCTGCAACAGGTGAGCTGCCTCATCGACCGGGAGGGTGCCGGGGTCTCGCAGGCCATCGGCGTCGGCGGACGCGATCTGGACGAGCGTGTGGGCGGGCCGATGATGCTGGCGGCGCTCGAGCGGCTGGCCGCCGATCCCGAGACGGAGCTGATCGTCCTCATCTCGAAACCGCCGTCGGCGTCCGTGGCCGCGAGGATCCTGGCTGCGGCAGGGGTCGTCGAGAAGCCGGTCATCGTCAACTTCCTCGGTGGCGACCCGGGGATGGTCAAGGCCGCTGGATCGATCCCGGCGTCGACCTTCCTGGCGGCTGCGACGATCGCCAGCGCGATGGCGCTCGGACGGCCCGTCCCCGCCGAGGATGGCCTGAACGCCCCCGCGTCGGACCATGAAACGGGTTCCGGTGCCGACGATGGATGGTCGAGCACCGTCCGAGAGGCGCAGGCTGCCATGGATCCTGCGCAATGGCGGATCCGCGGCCTGTACAGCGGCGGCTCATTGGCCGGCGAGGCCAAGCTCGTCCTTGGCGCGTGGTTGGGAGCGGAGGAGACGCACCGCCACGAGATCGTCGACCTCGGGGATGACGAATACACCGTCGGTCGGCCGCATCCGATGATCGATCCACGCCTGCGGAACGAGCACCTGGCGGCGGCTGCGGACGATCCATCCACGGCTGTCATCCTGCTCGACGTCGTGCTCGGCTATGGCGCCAATGCCGATCCAGCGGGCGCGCTCGCGAGCGCGATCGGCGCTGCCCGGGCCGACGCCGCGCGACAGGGCCGCCGGTTCGCCGTGGTCGCCTCCGTGTGCGGCACCGCCTCGGACCCGCAGGACCTCAGCGCCCAGGAGGCTCGGTTGGCCCAGGCTGGCGTCATCCTCGCCCCGAGCAACGCCCAGGCCGCCGGCGTCGCGGCACGGATCGTGGCGCCTGCGGCGATGACGGCCGGACGCCAGGCATGAGCCAGAACGGAACGTCGGTGCTCTTCCCCGACGGTGTGCGGGCGGTGAATGTGGGCCTCGACATGTTCGCCCAGCCGCTCGCCGCTAACGGGGCGTCGGTCGCGCGCCTCGACTGGCGCCCGCCGGCAGAGGGCGACCGAGATGCGGGCCTCCTCCTGGCCCGGATGGACGACGACCCGGACGACCCGGTCGGTCGGGTGATCGCCGCGGCCAATGCCACGGCGGTCGAACGCCTCCTGGCCGCTCAACCGATGCTCGTCGACGTCCAGCCGGCCCGCGTGGCGCTTGGGCTCGAGGGTCGGCACATCCTCCACGCCGGTCCGCCCATCGCATGGCAACGCATGTGCGGGCCGGTCGAGGGCGCCATCATCGGCGCGATCCTGTTCGAAGGCTGGGCCAGGTCGGCGGACGAAGCGACCGCGCTCGTCGAATCTGGCGGCGTCGAGCTCTCGCCGTGCCACGATCACGGAGCCGTCGGGCCGATGGCGGGCGTGATCAGCCCCTCGATGCCGGTCGTCGTGGTCGAGAATGTCGCTGCGGGGACGCGCGCGCACGCGACCCTCAACGAGGGCCTCGGCAGGGTTCTTCGTTTCGGGGCTTACGACCCGTCGGTCCTCGATCGCCTGCACTGGTTCGTCGATGTGCTCGGACCAGCGCTCTCCAGCGCCCTCAAGGACGGCGGGCCGCTGGACCTGCGGAGCCTGACCGGCCAGGCATTGCAGATGGGTGACGAGGGGCACAATCGGAACATCGCGGCAACATCGTTGTTCACCCGGGCCATCGCCCCGGCCCTGGTTCGAACGGCCGACACGAAGACCGCCGCGGCCGTCTTCGACTTCCTGCACGGCAATGACCATTTCTTCCTCAACCTGTCGATGGCCGCCTGCAAATCCGCCCTGGACAGCGCGCACGGCATCGAGGCGTCGACGGTCGTGACCGCGATGGCGCGCAACGGTGTGGATTTCGGGATCCGCCTGTCCGGCACCGGGCGCACGTGGTTCACGACGCCGGTCGGCGTGCCGGAGGGCCTGTACTTCCCGGGCTACGGCCCCGACGATGCCAATCCGGACCTCGGCGACAGCGCCATCACGGAGACGTTCGGAATCGGAGGATTTGCGATGGCCGCGGCACCGGCCATCGTCCGCTTCGTGGGTGGCAGCCCAGGCGACGCCCTGGAATTCACCCGCCTGATGGGGCGGATCACGCTCGCCCGCAACCCGTCATACGCGCTGCCACCGCTCGGGTTCGTGGGCACCCCGACCGGGATCGATGCCCGCCGGGTCGTCGACTCCGGGATCGCTCCGGTCATCAACACCGGGATCGCCCATCGCCGGGCGGGCGTCGGCCAGATCGGTGCGGGCATCGCCCGCGCGCCGTTGGCCTGTTTCACCAGCGCGATCGTGGCCCTCGGCGCCGCCCTTGGCGTGACCGGATCCAACGGGATGACGGCGTGACGATCGACCGTCGGGCCGTTGTCGCGATCGGCGGGAACGCGCTCATCCTCGACGGCCAGCGCGGCTCGATCGACGAGCAGTACGAGAATGCCCGGGAGACGGCCCGCCACATCGCCGCCCTGGTCGCGAAGGGATGGCGAGTGGTCGTCACCCACGGCAACGGACCGCAGGTCGGCTTCATCCTTCTGCGCTCCGAGCTGGTCCCCGACGACGCGCCGATCCCGCGGTTGAACCTGGAGATGTCCGTCGCCGATTCACAAGGCGGGATCGGTCACATCCTCGGCCAGGCTCTCCTCAACGAGCTGGCGGCACGGGGGCTTCCCGACCGTGTCGCCTGTGTCCTGTCGCACGTCGTGGTCGACCCGGATGATCCGGCCTTCGGTCGGCCGACCAAGCCGATCGGACCGTTCTACACCAGGACGGAGTCCGACCAGAAGGCTGCGCGCAACGGTTGGACGATGATCGAGGACTCCGGTCGCGGTTACCGCCGGGTCGTCGCCTCGCCTGAGCCACTGCGGATCGTGGAGAGCGAACCGATCCGCGCCCTGGTCGATGCCGGCTACATCGTCATCGCGGTCGGCGGCGGTGGCGTCGCCGTCGTTGAGACCGCGCCCGGCCAGTACAGCGGGGTGGAGGCCGTCATCGACAAGGACCGGGCCTCGGCCCTGCTCGCGGCGAGCCTGGACATCCCGCTCCTGGTGCTGTCGACCGGCGTGGAACGCGTGGCGGTCCACTTCCGCCAGCCGGACGAGCGCTGGCTCGACCGGATGGCGGTCGACGAGGCGCGAACGTATCTGGAGGCGGGCGAGTTCCCGAAGGGCTCCATGGGCCCCAAGGTCGAGGCGGCGATCCACTTCATCGAGCGCGGCGGCCAGGAAGTCCTCATCACCACCCCAGCCGCGCTCGAACAGGCCATCGCCGGCGAAACCGGAACGCGCATCCTGCCCAACCCGGCGCAGGCACGAACGTAGAAGGACGAAGGAGGGACGAGATGCTATCGGCCAAGGCGGAACCGTATGAATTCGAGTTCGATCCACGGACCACGGCCCTGGTCATGATCGATTTCCAGAGGGACTTCGTGTACCCGGGCGGCTTCGGCGAGTCGCTCGGGAACGACACCTCGTTCTTGCTCAAAGCCCTTCCTCCCGCCGAACGGGTGCTCAAGGCCTGCCGCGCGGCCGGCCTGTTCATCGTCCACACTCGCGAAGGCCACCGGGCGGACCTGTCCGACCTCCCGGCCGCGAAATACGAGCGTGGCCGGCCGAAGATCCACATCGGTGACGAGGGTCCGATGGGGCGGCTGCTCGTCCGTGGCGAGCACGGCCATGACATCGTCGACGAGGTGTTTCCGCTCCCCGGGGAACCGATCGTCGACAAGCCCGGCAAGGGCGCGTTCTACGCGACCGACATGGACACCATCCTCAAGACCCGTGGCATCCGTCAGCTCATCGTCTGTGGCGTGACCACCGAAGTCTGCGTCCAGACCAGCGTCCGCGAGGCGAACGATCGGGGCTACGACGCCCTTGTCCTCGAAGACTGCGTCGCCTCGTACTTCCCCGAATTCCAGCGAGCGGCGCTGGACATGATAAAGGCGCAGGGCGGCATCTTCGGCTTCGTCGGGATGTCAGCTGACTTCCTCCAGGCGTTGGCTGAGCAGTTTCCGGACGCCGTCGCTTCGGCCGCCGCGACCGCCTGATGCCTATCGACTGATCGCCGCGATGGGTTGACGGAAGGACCGTACGCGGAGCCCGGTATTGGCCCCGCAGGAGAGAGGGAGCCCACACGTGACCACGAATACCGGCGCCTTCAAGCCGAAGCTCTGGGTCCCAGGCGACTGGAACGCATTCTTCGGCCTCGGGACGAACGTCCTGCTCAATGTGCTCGTGTTGTCGTCGCTCATGTTGTTCGTCGTGCAGCTGCCCGCCGAGACCGTCTTCGGCCGGATCCTGCCGGCCCTCGCGATCGCGCTGCCACTCGGCAACCTGTTCTACGCCTATCTGGCGTACCAGCTCGCGAAGAAGGAGGGTCGCGACGACGTCGCGGCGATGCCGTACGGGCCATCCGTGCCGCACTACTTCTTTGTGACCTTCGTGATCATGCTGCCGGTCCTCGGCAAGACCGGCGACGTCATGAAGGCCTGGGAAGCCGGGATCGCCTGGGCCTTTCTGATCGGCGTGATCGTGCTGATCGGCGCGTTCATCGGCCCGACGATCAGGAGGTACACGCCGCGCGCGGCGATGCTAGGCACGCTCGCCGGCATCTCTGTCGCGTTCATCTCGATGAGTGCGTCGTTCGAGATGTTCAATGCCGCCTGGATCGCGCTCGCAACGTTCGCGATCATCCTGCTGTCCTGGACGGCCGGCGTTCGGCTGTCATTCGGCATCCCGGGCGGTCTCGCGGCGATCATCGTCGGCTCGGTGATCGGCTGGTTGTCCTACTTCGTGTTCGGCTGGACGGGCCTTTCTCCCC
>JANMBS010000074.1:0-7789 GCA_031360525.1 Thermomicrobiales bacterium | reverse complement strand
CGACGCCGCACCGAAGAGCGTCCGGCCGGTCAGCAGCAGGTCGGGCCGCTGCTCGGCCAGGCGGCGATCGACCAGGAAGTACTCCTGCTCGGGGCCGATGTTGGTGAAGACCCGACCCGTCGCCGTGTTGCCGAACCAGCGCAGGACCCGCAGCGCCTGCTTGCCGAGCGCTTCCTGCGAGCGCAGGAGCGGGATCTTGAAGTCGAGCGCTTCGCCTGTGTACGACACATACGCGGTCGGGATCGTCATCGTGACGCCGTTGGGCTCGACCTGGAGGAAGATCGGGCTGGTCACATCCCAGCCGGTGTAGCCACGCGCCTCGAAGGTCGCACGCAGGCCGCCCGACGGGAACGAGCTCGCATCCGGCTCGCCCTGGATCAGGTTCCGACCCGAGAACTCGGCGATCGTCTGGCCGTCGCCGGTCGGGGTCAGGAACGAATCGTGCTTCTCGGCGGTCGAGCCGGTCATCGGCACGAACCAATGCGTGTAGTGGGTGGCTCCCTGGGCGAGCGCCCAGTCCCTCACACCGTGGGCCACGGCGTCGGCGATCGCCGGATCGAACGGCTCCCGACCCTCGATCGTGCGGCGGAGTTGCTTGAAGACCGGCTTGGTGAGGTACTGGCGCTGGGCGACCTCGTCGAACACGTATTCGCCGTAGATGTCGGCGCCAGCGTCTTTGAGGAAGTCCTGGGTCTTGGCGACCCGATGCGTGGCGATGTCCGAGATGGCGGTCTGTCGTGCGGTCATGGCTCTCCTGCGGGTTCACCAAGGTGCCGGGCGCACGGAAGCTGACACGTGCGCGAAGGTTGCGATGAGCCTACCAGCGGACAAGGTTGCGGTTCAGCACCGACGATGGTTGCCGCGTTCATTCGTTTTCCGCGGGTGGGGGAATCTCCTGTGCTGCGCGCTCAGGCGGGACGGCGGGCCGCCACCAGCTGGTCGAGCAGGCGACCGAATTCGCGTTCGACGTCGACATAGCGGTCCGACCGCCAGACGATGCCGAGTTGGCCGTCGGGCGCGAGCCGCGTCCAGACCCGCCGGCGCGGTCGATAGAACGTGATGGTGATCCCGGCGATCAGCAGCCCGAAAGCGAGCCACACGAGGCCCTGACCCGGGTCGCGCTTGGCGATCAGCAGCGTGAACTCCCCGAAGTCCGTCAGCCCGATCGAGAGGTCGAGGCCCTGCGAGACCTTGACGTCGCCGCGCTGCAGCTCGACCGCCGGATAGGGCTCGATGATCGGCTGGCGGTCGGATGCGGTGCCGACGACCCTGTACGGGACCACCAGGAGGATCCCCGTCCCGTCGGCGGCACGGTCGAGCAGCAGCTTGAGCCCCATGTTGCGGCCCGGTATGCCGATGGAGGCATACGGCAAGCCGTTGGCTGCGTCGGTCATGGGCACCGCCGCGTCCCACAGCACGGCGCCGGCGGCCGTCTTGAGCACCACGTGCGGCGCCGGCCCGAACCCATTCTGGTGGAACGTGTAGCCGCCGATCGACAATGGGTCGTTGACCCGGATCGTCTTGCGTGCGATCTCCTTCCCGTCCTGGAAGACGGCCAGGTCGGTCGTGAAGTCGGTCGGCTTCCCGGTCTCGAAGCCGGGCGCATCGAAGGCGATGTTCTTGACAAGGAGCAGCCCCGGCGTCCCGATGGGCTGGACCGTCAGCGACTCGCCCTCGGCGATGACGAGGCCTTGCTCATCGCCAAGACGCGAGGTGGCGGCGGCCGCGACCAAAAAGACGATCAACCCTGCGTGCGTGAACAGCGTAGCCATCTTGGTGTACTGATGGCGGTCGCCGTACAGGAAGCGCGTGCCGTCGGGATCGGTCGCCTCACGGACATGGAACCCGTTGCGACGCAGGACCGCGTGGACGGCCGCCTCCGGGACGCCGTCCATCGCGGCGCGGTCGGGGAGTCGCGGATCGAAATAGGGCTTGGGCTGGGCGACCCGGATGTCGCTCACGCCGCGCCACAGTTTGGGCGTCCGGTCGAGCGTGCAGACCACGATCGAGACGACCAACACGACCAGCGCGGCGCTGAACCACGGCGAGCGGAAGACCGAGAAGAGCGAAAGCCGCTCCATGACACCGACGACGGTCGCGCCGAGGACGGGGTCGTAGCGGGCATGTGCCGCCTCGACCGCGGCGACGTAGTCCGTCGCCGACCGGAATGCGAAATCGCGGTGCTGCTTGACGGTCATCCCGACGACCGCGAGCAGGAGCAGGAAGATGATTTGGAAGACCGCGAAATCGACCGACGTGAACAGGTGCCACGACCCGTACCCGAGCCGGGCGGGGATGTTGCGGCCGGAGGGTCGGGTTCGAGCCGTCGTTGCGACGGCCGGGCTCGCGATGGCTCGAGCCCCTAGACTGCGCCGAGGGCCGGGACGGGCCGCCCTGTGACGGCGGCCGCCGCAGCCAGGGCGGCCGAGAAGTCGGCCTCCAGGTCCTCGAGATCCTCGAGGCCGACCGAGACGCGGAGCAGCCCGGGTGTGATGCCCGCCTCGAGCAGGTCTGCCTCGGTCGACTGGCGATGCGACGTGGACGGCGGGTGGACGACCATCGTGTGGACGCTGCCGAGCGAGGCGGTCAACTCGGGGAGCGTCAGGGCGTCGATGATCGCCCGGCCCGCCACCCGGCCACCTTCGACCTCGAAGGCGAGCATCCCGCCGGCCACGCCGGGCCGGAACTGGCGGAGCGCGACGTCGTGCTGGGGATGGCTCGGAAGACCCGGATAGAGCACCGCACGGACGCCGGCCTGACGCTCGAGCCAGGCCGCCAGTTCAGCGGCGGTCGTGGCGTGGCGCTCGGCCCGGATGGCCAGGGTCAGGATGCCGCGCAGGACGAGGAACGCCTCGAGTGGGCCCAGGGTCGCACCGGTGTCGGTCTGGACGCGCTCGACGTCGGCGATCAGCGCCCGGTCACCGGCCACGACACCGGCGATCAGGTCGCTGTGCCCGCCGAGGAACTTGGTCGCCGATTCGGCGACCAGGTCCGCCCCGAGTTCGAGCGGCCGGCAGACGTACGGCGACGCGAACGTGTTGTCGACGACGTACATCGCACCGTGGCGATGGGCGAGCTCGGCGAGCGCGGCGTGGTCGGCAAGGAACGTCGTCGGGTTGGCGATGGTCTCGGCGTAGAGGACGCGGGTCGGCGCGGCCGCGAGGGCAGCTGCCACCGCGTCGAGGTCGGTCGTGTCGACGATATCAACGGTGACCCCGAAGCCCCCGAAGGTCCGGAGCAGCTGCTGGCGTGTCGAACCGTATGTGGCGACCGGGGCGACGATCCGGTCACCGGCCCGGACGAGCGACGAGAGCGCGGCATGGATGGCGGCCATCCCCGACGCGAGCGCAACACCGGCCTCCCCGCCGGCCAGCTCGGCGTAAGCGCTCCCGAGCGCGCTCGTGGTCGGGTTCGAGATGCGGCTGTAGGCGTACCCGGCGCGACCGTCCGCGGCGACCCGCCCGAGTTCGTCCGCGTCAGCCGAGGCGAACGTGGCGGTCTGATAGATCGGGACGCTGGTCGGGGTCTGCTCGATCTTCGGGGCGCGCGACGCCGCTCGGATGGCGCGCGTCGAGAAGCCTCGGGCGGTCGGTCGGGGTCGGGGTCGTGGGGCGGTGTCGCTCACGAAACGATGCTACACCGGCGTCGCCGGACGCCCGCTGCTCTTCATGGGGACGCCGGTGACGCGGTCCTTGCCGGCTCGCTTCGACGCATACATCGCTCCATCGGCGCTGATGATCAGCTCGTCCGCGGTCCGGCCGTCGTCCGGGTAGGCGACGACGCCGATCGACATCGACGGCTCCGGCGAGCCGCTCGGCAGGTTGATCGCCATCGCGTGGACCCCCAGCCGGATCTTCTCGGCAAGCACGAGGGCCCCGGTCGGGTCGGTCTCGGGGAGGAGGACCACGAACTCATCGCCTCCATAGCGGGCCGCGGTGTCGATCTGGCGGACACCCTGGGTGATGACATCGCCGACGCCGCGCAGGACGCGATCGCCGTGGAAGTGGCCGACCCGGTCGTTGATCGCCTTGAGTTCGTCGAGGTCCATCATCAGCAGGCAGAAGCCACGGCCCGAGCGCGCGCTCCGGGCGATCTCGCGATCGATCGCCGCGAAGAAGAAGGTCCGGTTGAAGAGGCCGGTCAGCGAGTCGACCGTCGAAAGCCGGATGGCCGCGTCGCGCGTCCGTCGCTGGGCCCGGGCGATGACCATGGCCACGTACGAGAGCAGGATGAGGGCCGTCAGGTTGACGCCGATCGTGGCCCCCGCCGCCGGCCCGAGCGTCCCCGGCGCCGAGCCCGTCAGGACGGCCAGGACGTAGCCGATGCCGGCCAGTGAGGCCAGGGCGACCGTGATCGGCGGCGAGACCACCAGCGCCGCGCCGCCGACGATGAGCGGGAAGGCGAAGAAGAATGGGCTGGCCTCGCCCCCGGTCAGCGCAACCAGCAGCGTCGCCACGGTGATCGCTACCGAGCCCTCGACGACGAATTTGGCCGGACCGAGGGTGTCGGGCGGGAGCAGGTCGTGGATGACCACGACGAACAGGCCGGAAAATGCGAGCAGGACGAAGATGGCCGGCTGGGTCCCAGGCCACAGCCCGGTCGCGGCGACGATCGCGGTCGTCGTCAGCAGGAAGACCCACGACACGACGCGCACGACGCGGTCGTAGGTCCGGCTCGAGACCCCGTCGTCGGTGATCGAACCGTCGATACCACCGACGATCGCGGCCTCGGCGGCGCGACGCTCGGCATCGACCCTGGGCGCGACCTCCCGCGCCAGCGGACTCGTCTTGCCGACCACCAGTGGGACGAGGATGATCGCCATCACCGCGAGGTTCGCGGCGACGATCGCGATGAACAGGATCAGGACCGGGGCGACCGGCACAGCGCGTCCTCATAGACCGTCCGGCGTGGGCAAAAGAGGCCCCGCATCGAACCCATCTTAGACCGCTTGGGAGCAGGGGCCCCTCCCATCGCCATCGCCCGGTGCCGCGCGTCAACGGGAAACGGGACGGTGTGGTGCCGCCCCGGAACGGGTCAGCGGGTGCCGTACTGGTAGGTCTGCTTGACCAGTCGCAAGTAGACGAACGTCTCCGTGTCGCGCACGCCGTCGATCGCGCGCAGGCGTTCGGCGAGGAAGACCAGCAGCGCCTCGTTGTCCTCACAGACGGTCTCGATGAGGAGGTCGTACGAGCCGGCGGTGATGACGACGTAGTCGTCCTCCGGCATCTCGGCGAGGTGCTCGTCGACCTCGATCAGCTTGTCGCTCTCGCAACGGATGCCGATCATCGCCATCTGATGGAAACCGAGCTTGAGCGGGTCCGTGACACCGACGACCTGGAGGATCCCGCGCTCGATCAGGCGATTGGTCCGCGCCCGGACGGCTGCCTCGGAGACGCCGAGATCGGCGGCGATCTGGGTGAACGGACGGCGTCCGTCGGCCTGGAGGTGCTCGATGATCCGCTTGTCGAGGGCGGAGACGTCGTCGGACCCTCGTCCGGAGACGGCGCGCGTCCGTGGCGACCGGGATCGCAGGCTCATGGCGGACGGCATGCTAGCACGCGGTTTCACCGGCGCGACAGCGTGTTTCACGCCCCGCGGTCCAGGAGATGGAGGGCCGGGGCGAGCGCCTCAATCGACGGCCTGGTGATCGGGTCGATGACCAGCTGGACGTGGCTGATGCCCTCGGCGGCGAAGGCGCGCAGGGTCCCGGCCAGCTCGGTGGGCTCGCTGCTGACTGGGGGCATACGGCCTTGCTCGAGGTCGCCCTGGAGGCGCCCCGAACCACCGGGCAGCCGGACCAGGACCGCGACGGTCCGCTCGACTTCGACCGGGTCGCGCGCGACCTCGCGGCATGCCTCGTCCACCACGTGGCGGAGCGCGGCGACGCCTTCCGGGCGATTGCCGAGGTCGTTGTACCAGCTGTTCCAGGCGTCGGCGTGGGCCATCGTCGCGCGCAGCATGCGTGGCCCGTTCGAGCCGATCATCAGTGGAGGCCCGGCCGGGCGGGGGCCTCTGGGCAGGAGCTCGCAGTCGCGTGCCTGGTACCAGCGCCCGTCGAAATCGATGCTGCCCTCGCGCAGGAGCGTGCGGATGATCGTGAACGCTTCCTCGAACCGGTCGATGCGGTGGTCGTAGGGGTAGCCGAAGGCGCGGAACTCGGTCTCGTTCCAGCCGGCGCCCAGGCCGAGGATGAAGCGTCCGCCGCTCAGCTCGTCGATCGTGACGGCCTGCTTGGCGAGAAGGGCGGGGTTGTGGAAGTTCGTGCAGGCGACGAGCGGCCCGAGCTCGATCCGCGAGGTCGACGCGGCGATCGCCGCCAGCAGCGTCCACGCCTCCCAGGGCCCGCGAGCCGGCCGATCCTCCCAGCGATAGAGGAGGTGCTCGCCGACCCACACGGAGTCGAACCCGAGGTCCTCGATCGCTCGCGTCATGTCGAGCAGCTCGGACCAGCGGACGTCGCGCTCGACCTCGGGGAGCTGGATGCCGACCTTGAGCGGGCGGCCGGTGGTCGCGGTCATCGCCGAAGCGTAGCGGGCGCCACGGTGTCGCCGCGCGAGCGCGGGCCTCGAGTGTCCGTGGCCTGCGGTGTCCCCGCGCGAGCGCCGGCCTCGAGTGTCCGTCGCCTGTCAGTCGACGATAACTGCCTGAAGGGGGTGCGGAGGCTCTCGTGCGACCGAACCGTCGCTCGTGAGTCGCCGGATCACTCGGAGGCCACGGTGGTGTGCCTTTTCAGGCCGGTTTCGTCGCCTGCGAGTCGACGGCGCGCCGCGGCCGCGTTACGTCCCCGCCGGTGGCCCATCGAGCTCCTCGATCGTCGCCTCCGACGGTCCTCGCTCCCCCTGGAGCCGCGCGGCCACCGCCTCCGCTCCCCGCATCACGCGCAGGACATTTCCGCCGGCGACCGCCCGCACATCGTCGTCGCTGTAGCCACGGTGCAGCAGCTCGCCGAGGAGCCGCGGGAATGCGGCGACATCCTCCAGCCCGTCGGGGAGCAGTTCCCCGCCGTCGAAGTCGCTCCCGATGCCGACATGGTCGATGCCGGCCACGTCCCGCAGATGGTCGATGTGGTCGGCGACCTGGCCCAACGTGGTCCTGGGCGCGGGATGTTCGGCAAGCCAGGCATGGCGAGTCGCCGCGATCTCCGCGACGCTCGTCTCCGGGTGCTCGGCGAGGAACGCGTCCTCGGCGGCCTGCGCCGGCGCCATGTGGGCCACCACCTCGTTCGAGATGAAGATCGACAGGAAGACCGCCATCACCACGCCGCCGTTGTCCGGGACCCGACGCAGGATCTCGTCCGGGACGTTGCGCACGTGGTCGGTGACCGCTCGGGCACCCGAGTGCGAGAAGATGACGGGCGCCTCCGTGACGTCGAGCGCAGCGGCCATCGTCCGGGGCGAGACGTGGCTGAGGTCGACCAGCATCCCGAGCCGGTTCATCTCGCGCACGACCTCGCGGCCGAACGGGGTCAGGCCGTCGTGCTGGGGCGGATCCGTCGCGGCGTCCGCCCAGCGCGTGGTCCGCCAATGGGTGAGCGTCATGTAGCGGACGCCGCGCGCATGGAACTGGCGAAGTGCCGCCAGCGAGCTTGCGATCATCGACCCGCCTTCGAGACCGATCAGCGACGCGACGCGACCGGCGCGGAAGGCTTCTTCCACCTCGTCCGCGGTCGTGGCCAACGCAAACGCGGCGGGGTAGGCCCCCACGAAACGATGGACGACATCGAGCTGCTCGAGGGCCATCCGGAGGGCCTCGAGCTCGGGCAGGTCGGCGGGCACCCAGACCGACCAGA
>JANMBS010000066.1:0-1971 GCA_031360525.1 Thermomicrobiales bacterium | reverse complement strand
GTAATAGCCGACGGCCAGCGCGCCGAGGTCACGCGCATTGCCCTCACCTGGAGTCCAGCCGGCGATGACCAGCTCCTGCTCGGGCCGGACCTTGAGCTTCAGCCAGGCCTTGGAGCGCCTGCCCGGCTCGTACCGGCTCCGGCGCAGCTTGGCGATGATGCCCTCGAGGCGATTGGCCCTGGCCGCCTCGAAGAACGCCTCACCCTCGCCCACGACGTGCGCGGCGAAGCGGACCCGCGGATGGTCCTTGAGCACGCTGCGTAGCAGCCGCTTGCGATCCTCGAGCGGGACATCGAGCAGGGACCGCCCATCGAGATAGAGGATGTCGAACGGCTGATAGACCAGCCCACCGACACCCGGCTGGCCGAGCTTGGTCTGAAGCAGCGAAAAATCGGGGCGCCCGTCCTCGTCGATGGCCACGACCTCGCCATCGACGATGGCCTGTTTGGCTTCGATCCAGGACGGCGGCGAGAGCAGCCGCGGAAAGTACGTCTCGGCGTCCTTCAGGCCACGGGTCCACGTCTTGACCTTCCCGCCGTCCACCACGGCCTGCACACGAAACCCGTCCCACTTGATCTCGTATAGCCAGTCCGGGTCGCTGAACGGCTTCGACGCGAGTGTGGCCAGCATCGGCTCGATGTAGGGCGGCATCCGCGCCGTCACCGCCCCGGTCAGAACGATCTCGGCCGCGGCCGCCGGCGCCTGGCCGTTCCAGAGCGCGTCACGATCGGCCTTGGCGTCGTCGTTGGTGCGGCCGGTCTTGACGCTCTGCGGGTGGTCTTCGGCGTCCCATCCGGCCTCGTAGGCCTCGTCCCGCTTCTTAATGAGCAGCCACTGGTCCCCCTGGTCGTCCTCGAAGGCGCGGGCCGACGGATCGTCGCCCTTGCGCTTGCGGCCGCTGGTCCGGACGATCGTGAACCGGCCGTTGACCTTCTGGCCGTGCAGGACGAACTTCAGCTCCCCGTCCGCGACGCCACGGCGCGGGTCGAGGGTCGGGGCCTCGGGCTCCCACGTACCCCAGTCCCACACGATCACGTCCCCGGCGCCGTATTGCTTGGCGGGGATGACGCCCTCGAAATCGAAGTACTCGATCGGGTGGTCCTCGACGTGAACGGCCATCCGCCTGATCGACGAATCGAGGGTCGGGCCCTTGGGGACGGCCCAACTGACCAGGACGCCCTCGATCTCCAACCGGAAATCGTAGTGGAGCCGGGAGGCGCGATGGCGCTGGATGACGAATCGCCCGGTCGTGCCCGTGACGACGGCCGGTGCCGGCTCGGGCGTCTTCCCGAAGTCGCGTTTGCGGCGGTATTCCTCAAGCGGCATGAGGATAAGTCTGACGTACAAGCGCCCTCGATTGCGCGTTTCTCGATGGCCCGTGGACCGCATACTTCGACGCCATGGCATCCAAGCTCCTGCACCCGCATGACCTGCTCGACCTCACCGGTCGCGTGGCCATCGTGACCGGAGCGTCGCAGGGGATCGGCGCTGCGATCGCCGAACGATTCGCGACGGCCGGCGCTCGGGTCGTCGTGCACTACCGCCGGGATCGGCAAGGCGCGAAGCACGTGGTCCGAGCCATCACACAGGGCGGCGGCACCGCGGTCGCGATCCACGCCGATCTGGATACCGAGGGCGAGGTCGCGGCATTCTTCGCCGAGGCCGACGATCGGCTCGGGTCAGTCGACATCCTCGTCAACAACGCCGGCCAGAACTTTCCGCTCCACCCGCTCGCCGAGATCTCGCTCGACGAATGGAGAACGATGTTCCGCGACAACCTCGAGTCGATGTTCCTCTGCACGCAGGCTGCGGCCGCCGTGATGCGCATCCGCGGTAGCGGCGCGATCGTCAACATCGCCTCGATCTCGGCGACGAACCCGGCCAGCGACCACAGCCACTACAACAGCGCCAAGGCCGGGGTGGTGACGTTCACCCGGTCGTGTGCGCAGGAGTTCGGGGCATTCGGCATCC
>JANMBS010000052.1:0-2499 GCA_031360525.1 Thermomicrobiales bacterium | reverse complement strand
ACGCGCCCGGGGGCGCCGCCGCCGGCGCGCCGCCGACGGACCACGTCCTGCGTTATCTCGCGGGTCTCGACGCGGAACGTGCCCGGCTCGACGTCAGGACCATGGCACTGGAAGGCCACGAGCCCTTGTGGAGCATGGGGGTCGACACGCCGACGCCGGGCCGCGGCCGCCTCGACCGGCCGGTCGCCGACCACCTCCGCCAGGCATTCGCGCAGGTGACGAACCCGGCCATCGACCCCGAGCGGGAGCGCGTTGTGATGGATCTGCGGGTCGAGCTGGGCCGGCGCCCTGCTCTGCTCGGCGGGCCGCCGCGGACGCCTCGCACGGTCCGTCTCCAGCGACCGATCGTTGTCGATCTTCCGGGGCTGCTCGGGGCCATGGGTGATGCCCGGGCCACCATCCGGACGCTCGATGCGACCTGGGATCCGGCGCGCGGGCCGGACGGACTCGCTGTCGCCCTCGACCGGCTGGCCGCCGACGCGGTCGCGGCGGCACGAGGCGAGACGGCTCTGCTGGTCCTGACCGACGCGGCCTGGTCGGTCGACCGGCTGCCGATCCCGTCGATCCTGGCCACCGGCGCCGTCCACACGGCGTTGACGGCGGCCGGTCTGCGTGGGCGGACGGACATCGCGGTCAGCGCCGTCGACATCCTCGACGTCCACGCGATGGCGATGGTCCTTGCTGTCGGCGCGACCGCGGTCCACCCCCGCCTCGCCATCGAACTCGCCGCTGAGCTCGCCGGATCGCGCGGCGCCGAGACCCTCACGACGACCGACACCATCGGCCACCTCATGTCCGCCTTCGAGGCCGGCATGCGCAAGACGCTCGCCCGGATGGGGATCAGCGCGGTCGCCTCGTACATCGGCGGCGCGCTCATCGATGTCGTCGACCTCGATGCTTCGGTGGTGGCCCGCTGCTTCCCGACCGCCGCCGCGTGGCCCGGCCGGACCAGCTTCACCGATCTGGCCGAGCGCCAGATCCGCCGTCGCGCGGCGGCATTGGCCATCCCGGAGCCCGCTGCCGGCCGTGAGCCGCGGCTTCCCGACCCTGGTTTCGCCCGCTTCCGGGCCGATGGCGAAGCGCATCTCTTCTCCCCCAAGATCGCCGGCGAGATCACGCTGCTGTCAGTGGGCGGCGTGGCGGGCGGCCCCGGCGTCGCCGGTTCGGACGGCTCGGCCGCCCCGACCATTGACGAAGCGCTCGCCCGTTACCGCAACGTGCTCACTCGGGCCGCCTCCGACCGTGCTGTCCCGCGCGACGAGCTGCGCATTCGCGCGACGAACCCCGCCACGCCGCTCGCGGAGGTCGAGGACGCACGCTCGATCGTGCGCCGCTTCGTGGTCTCGGCGATGAGCGTCGGGGCGCTCAGCCCCGAGGCCCACCAGGCACTGACCATCGGGATCCAGCGCGCTGGCGGCTCGGCCAACACCGGCGAGGGTGGCGAGGACCCGGCCTGGTACGTCCCGGGCCCCGATGGCCGGCGCCACGACGCGCGGATCAAGCAGGTCGCCTCGGCACGGTTCGGGGTGACCGCCGAGTACCTCGCCCGGGCCGACCAGCTCGAGATCAAGATCGCCCAGGGCTCCAAGCCGGGCGAGGGCGGCCAGCTGCCCGGGCGCAAGGCGACGGCCTACATCGCCGCTCTCCGCCGCGGCCAGCCCGGCCAGGGCTACATCAGCCCTCCGCCCCACCACGACATCTACTCCATCGAGGACCTCGCCCAGCTCATCGCCGACCTGCGGGCGATCAACCCGGCCGCCCGGATCGGCGTCAAGCTCGTCGCCAGCCGTGGCGTCGGGACGATCGCGGCGGGCGTGGCCAAGGCCGGCGCTTCGTACATCCACCTGTCCGGTCATGCCGGCGGGACGGGCGCCTCGCCGCTGTCGTCGATCAAGCACGTCGGCGCGCCATGGGAGCTCGGCCTGGCCGAGGTCCATCAGGTCCTCCTTCGCAACGACCTGCGCGATCGCGTCGTCCTGCGCACCGACGGTGGGCTCCAGACGGGGCGCGACCTGCTCGTCGCTGCGCTTCTCGGAGCCGAAGAGTTCGCGTTCGGCACCGCGGCCCTCGTCGCCATCGGCTGCGACATGGCCCGTCAGTGCCACCTCGACACGTGTCCGACCGGGATCGCCACGCAGCGCGAGGACCTGCGCGCGAAGTTCGCCGGGACGCCGGATGACGTCGTTCGATTCTTCACGGCGATCGCCGAGGACTTCCGTCGCGAACTGGCGGCGGTCGGGGCGCATTCGGTCGGCGAGATCGTGGGCGAGAGTCGCCGCCTGCTCCACGCGGCTCAGGTGGCCAGGGCGGAACTCGCGCCGGTCGTCGGCGCGATGCCCTGGCCAGCCACTGCGGCGCGGCGTGCGAACCCGAGGGGGGCGGGCGGCGAGATCGGGCATGCCCCGGCGTCGTCGCTCGAGCTCGGGATCGCGGCTGCGTTCCGCGGCCAGGGGTCGGTGACCGCCAGCGGGCTCCGGCTCACAACAGCCGATCGCTCGT
>JANMBS010000026.1:0-1607 GCA_031360525.1 Thermomicrobiales bacterium | reverse complement strand
AGCAGGCCGAGGAGCCGCCCGCTCGTCCGGCCGTCGAGGCCGGGCCGGCCGGGGAACCTGCGGCCGCCGGGGCCCCTGGCGCCGCGCGTCCCGAGCGGCGGCCGCGCCCGGAGCGCAGCTACTCGCTTTCGGATGCGGTCCAGGAGCCCGAAGGCGGGATCGACAACACGCTCGCATCGGCGTTCGCCCAGGTCCGCCAGCAACTGGCCGCGGCCGAGGTCGACGAGGTCGTCGCGACCGTCGCCGAGGACGAGGCGATCGAGGAGGCCTTCGCGACCGACAAGGTCGAAGCCGTGATCGCGACCGTCGCCGAGGACGAGGCGATCGAGGAGGCCTTCGCGGCCGACAAGATCGACTCGATCGTCGAGACCGTCGACGAGGATCACGCTGTCGAGGAAGAAGCCGCGGCGGAGACGATCGAGACGATCGTCGAGGCTGTCGCCGCCGACGAGGCGGCCCTGGAGACCGCGGCCACGGCCGAGATCGACAGGCTGGCCGACGCGGCCGCGGCCAACGAGGTGAACGAGCCCGCCGCGATCGACGCCGCCGTCGATGTCGTCGAGGCCGTCGCCATCCTCGAGTCCGCCGAAGAAGAAGCTGCCGCCGAGCAGATCGAGGCTGTCATCGAGACGGTCGCCCAGGACGAGGCCACCGAGGACGCCTTTGCGGCCGACAAGGTCGAGGCGATCGTCGAGACCGTCGCCGAAGACGAGGCAGTGGAAGAGGAAGCCGCGGCCGAGACGATCGAAACGGTCGTGGAGACCGTCGCCGGAGACGAGGCTGCCGAAGAGGCAGCCGCCGAGGAGACGGTCGAGACCATCGCCGAGAAGACGATGGAAGAGAACACCAAGGGCTGACCGCCGCGTCAGCCGACACGACGACCTGCCGCACCCAAAGGGTTGCCCTGGCAGGTCGTTTCGTTTTCTTACCCCGTCGCCATGCATCCGCGCAGCCGGTACGAACGTTCCTACTGCTAGAACCACCGGCTCCACAGGACTGGCGTGTCGGTCGGGGGGAAGTGCTAGCATGCCCGGGACGGCGCCCTTGCGGCGTTCGGGAAGGGAACAGGCGTTCGACTCGATGGATCGCTTCGACAAGTTCACTGATCGCGCGCGGAAGGTCCTGACACTGGCCCAGGACGAGGCGCAGCGCTTCAACCACAACTACATCGGCACGGAGCATCTGCTCCTGGGCCTCGTCCGCGAGGGCGAGGGTGTAGCGGCGCGCGTCCTCGAGAACATGAACGTCGAGCTGGCCAAGGTCCGGACCGCGGTCGAGTTCATCATCGGCCGTGGCGACCGCCCGGTCGTCGGCGAAGTCGGGCTCACCCCCCGCGCCAAGCGCGTCATCGAGCTGGCCATCGACGAGGCCCGCCGCCTCGGCCACAACTACATCGGCACGGAGCATCTGCTCCTCGGCCTCGTCCGCGAAGGGGAGGGGATCGCCGCCGGCGTCCTCGAGTCGCTGGGGGTCAACCTCGACAAGGTCCGCCACGAGGTCATCCGGGTCCTGTCGCAGAGCTCGTCGGCTGGTCCGACCCAGGAGACAAAGCGAGCGAGCAAGACCCCCACTGTCGACCAGCTCGGGATCAACCTCACCGAGCTCGC
>JANMBS010000491.1:0-6767 GCA_031360525.1 Thermomicrobiales bacterium | reverse complement strand
GCCGGATGCCGCCATCCGCTCGACCGCGCGGATCCAGTCGACGCCTGCGGTCAGATGCTCGACCAGCTCGGTCCGGCAGGCCTCGGCGGTCTCGATCGGACGTCCGTCCTTGTTGGCCAGGAGCGGGACCTCGGGATCGCGGAACGTGATCCCGGTCAGGGCCTCGCGCATGCCGTCGGCGGCCTCGGCCATCAACGGGGAGTGCGCCGCGACGGAGACCGGCAGGATGATGGCGCGCTTGGCACCGAGTGCCTTCGCGATTTCAGCGCCGGCCTCGATGGCGGGGCGCTCACCCGAGACGACGACCTGGCCCGGGGCGTTGCGGTTGGCGATGACGAAGACGCCGTGCCGCGAGGCTGAATCGACCAGTTCGGGGAGTCGCGCGTCGTCGAGACCGATCAGCGCAGCCATCGCGCCGTCGCGGCCCTGGCCCGAGGCCTGCATCAGCCGGCCACGTTCGCGCACGAGACGGATGCCGTCGGCGAGGTCGAGAGCGCCTGCCGCGACGAGGGCCGTGTACTGGCCCATCGAATGACCGGCGATGAATGACGGCGTCGGCGCGGCGAGACCCTCGGCCGCCCACCGCTCGCGGGTTGCGGCGAGGATCGCGATCGATGCGGCGAGGATCGCCGGCTGTGCGTTCTCAGTCAGGTCGAGGCGGTCGGTCGGCCCCTCCCACGCCAGGTCGCTGATCGATTCGCCGAGGGCCGCGTCCGCGGCGGCGAAGACCGCGGCCGCTGCCGAGGACTCCTGGGCGACCTGCCGCGCCATCCCGACCGCCTGGGAGCCCTGTCCAGGACAGACGAATGCAAGGTGACTCATGCGTGCAGCCTAGGCCTTCGAATGGTCTCCACGCGCAACGACCATGCATGGTTGCATACGTTCCGCCCGACCGGCTACGCTTGGCGGCGTGTCCGACAACCGTCCGGCCGTTCGGCATGCGGCCCGCCCAGCCCCGACCCGAGCGATCGCCCGCCAATTCGAACAAGACCTCTCGGCGCCCGTGCTGGCTGCAGGCAACCGGCTCCCGAACGTCCGCCAGATCAGCGAGCGGGTCGCCATGGGTCGCGCCCTGTGGCGGGAGCTGGTCATCGGTTTTGCTAGCCAGCTCGGGGAGCTACGCCTTGGGTTCACCCAGCTCGCCGCGCTGTACGTCCTGGCCGACGGCAGCACCCTCACGGTCGGCGAACTGGCCGAATCCATCGGCCGGTCGCCATCGGCTACCAGTCGGCTGGTCGACGGGCTCGTCCGCCGTCGCCTCGTGGAGCGGCACGAGGAACCCGAGGACCGGCGACAGCGTACCCTGCGCTTGACCCAACGCGGCCACGCCGTCCTGCGCGTCGTGGACCGTGCTCGGGCCGATCAGTTCCTCTCCGCGGTGCGACCGTTGCCGACCGCCGAGCGGGCCATCGTGGCGATGGGCGTCGCGGCCCTGGCCACCCATGCCATCAGCCGGCGCGGTCGGCTCATCCGGACACCGCGGACCTAGGAGGCGTCAGTCATGGACCTGGCCAGGATCGCGGAGCTCAACCTCCGCTTCGAGCACCGTCACGGTGACGGGACGATGGGCACGTTCGAACCGAAGGGTTCCCATCACAGCCCGGCCGACCACGACCCGGAGCGTGACTGGGCGACGGGCACGATCTACACGTGCACGACCTGTGACGAGGAGATCGTCGTCTCTTACGAGGAGCCGGACACCCTCCGTCCCTGAGCGTTCGCCGACGGGGTCAGCCGCAGAAGCCGCGGACCACGTCGTACAGCACCGGCAGGCCCCAGCGCAGGGCGTCGACCGAGACGCGCTCGTCGATCCCGTGGAAACGGTCCAGGAAGCGTTCGTCGGGGTCGAGCCGGAGCGGTGAGAAACCGTAGGTCGGGACACCGAGCGCATCGGTGAACTTGGCGTCAGTGGCGAATGGCGCCATGACCGGCAGCGGGATGCCCTCGGGATCGTGGTCGCGGATGGTCGCGACCAGCAGGTCGAAGAGGGGCCCCTCGGCCGCGGATTCGACCGGGGCCCCGAACACGATCAGCTCGATGTCGCAGGCGGCCGCCAGCTCGGGCCCAAGGCGCTCGACCAGTTCGGCCCGCATGGCCGCCTCGGTCGTCCCCGGCAGCACACGGCAGTCGACCTCGACCACGGCGTCGCCAGGGATCACGTTGTACTTGAACCCGGCATGGACGACGTCCGGACTGATCGTGTCGCGCAGGAGCGCCCGGACGGCCCGCGCGTACATCGGGTCGCAGGCCACCGCCAGCGCCGCCTCGGCTCGACCGGGATCGTCGCCCGACAGGGCGCGCAGGACCTCACCGGCCTCGGCTGGCAAGTCGGCCGCAGCGAGCTCGAAGGCGCGGGCCATCACCGGCGTCACCCGCGTCGGACCAGGGACCGCGAGGCGTTCGATGACGGCCGCGGCCAGGACGGCGGCATTGTCCTCGCGCGGCATCGAGCCGTGGCCCCACGTCCCACGAACGGCGATGCGGTAGGCGGCGAAGCCCTTCTCCGCGACCTGGATCGGATAGAAACGACGCCCGCCGATGGTCGCCGAGACGCCGCCGCACTCGTTGAGCGCCCCGGCCGCGCGCAGCCACTCGGGTCGATGCTCGGCGAACCATTTCGCCCCGGCGATCCCGCCCGCCTCCTCGTCGGCCGTGGCAGTGAACAGGATGTCGCGACGCAGGCCGGGGATCGGCTCGCGCGCCGGATCGAGGCCGGCAGCGCGGGCCTCGGACGCGAGCATCCGCACGACGCCGAGCTCCATCGCGATCATCGCCTTCATATCGACAGCGCCGCGGCCATAGATGTAGCCATCGACGAGGTCGGCCGCGAACGGGTCGTGGCTCCAGCGCTCTGTCGGTGCCGGGACGACATCGAGATGGGAGAGCAGCAGGAGAGGCTGGCCGCCGGTGCCGTCGCCGCGTAGTCGGGCGTGGACCGAACCGCGTCCCGGCACCGGCTCGACGATCTCGGCTTCCAGGCCTGCGGCCTCCAGCAGCGTCGCGATGTGGCGCGCCATCCGCGTCTCGCCGTCGGGAGTCTCGGGCGCCGGCGGGTTGATCGACGGGATCCGGATCAACGCCCGGACGGTCTCGACCAGCTCGTCGATGGCGACGTCCCAGGCAGCCTCTGTCACCTGCCGTGACGGTGCCGCCGCGCTGAGCGTCACAGCGCGGTCCCGAACGCGAGCGTGAGAGCGATGCCGATCACGAACCCGCCGAACATCAGCGCCAGGACCATCCAGAGCAGCAACTTGCCGTAGTGGCGCTCCTCATCCCGACCCGCCTCCGGGTCGGGATCCACGCCGCCCGCGATGTACGGGGCCTTGAGCCCCTTTGCACGCGCCATCCGGGCACGTGCCGAGTCGTACTCGGCAGGGTCGGGTGGTAACGGGGCAGGGACACCTTCCGTGTGCTGCTCTGTATCGACGTCGACGCTCATCGGTCCATGATGCCGCCGGCCAGCGGACCACGCAGGATGACGGTGTCCGGGCTCGGGACGTAGCCCAGCCGGGCGTTCACGGCGCGCATCGCCAGGTTGTCGGTGTCGTTGCCGGCTTCGAGGAGGTCGAGGCTGTCGGCGATCGCCCAGCCGATCGTGGCTCGTTTGAGGGCGCCGGCCAGTCCGCGACCGCGCCAGTCGCGTGCCACCGCGGTCATGTCATGCCACGCGATCCGGCGTCGGTGGCGCGGCTGGAGCAACAGGCAGGCGTAGCCCACCACCCGACCCGTGGCCTCGTCGGTGGCGATGAAGAACGCGCTGTGTGGGATCGACGGCCGGTCCACGTCCCGCGCCCGGAACTCGGCAAGGTCGCCGGGCGCCATGGGGGCATCGCCGCCCGGGATGTCGGCGAACGCCTCGATCGCGAGGGCATGGACGCCGTCGATCAGGTCCGGACGCTCGGCGAGGGTGGTCAGGACGACGCCCGCCGGCAGGTCGACGGCCGGCGCGGCGAGCCCGGCGAGCTCGAGATGGACGGTTTTGCTGCGCTCGTACTCGCGGAATCCGCGGTGGAGGAGGAAGTCGATGCCGTCGGGGCGCCCGTCGGAGGCCGGGATGTGGAGGGCGACCTTGCCCGCGGCCCGAGCACGATCGGAGATGGCCCCGAGCAGCGCTGCGCCGAATCCCTCCCGCCGAGCGTCGGGGAGCACGTTGATCGTTCCCCAGAACGCGTGGAACTCCGGCGGGAAGACGTAGATCCGGCCGACCGACGCGGCACCGACCGGGCGCCCGCCGGCCTCGAGGATCAACCGCGACGCGCCTGGGTAGGTCGCCGCCGACCAGCGCATCTCCTCCACCGAGGTCGGGTCGTCCGGGGTGGTCCCGTTGACGAGGGCAACGATCGTCTCGAGGTCCGTGTCGCCGAGGTCCGCCTCGCGGATCCGGACCGTCATGGCCGGTGGAGAGTCATCGCGCCGAGAGGTTCGCCGTCATCCGGGGTCCGGTCGTGACCGCGCCCTCGGAAGCAGATCCGACGAGCGCCGCATACTTGGCCATCACGCCGGTCCGGTAGTGCGGCGCCGGCGGCGACCAGCGCTCCAGCCGACGGGCGATCTCGTCGGCCGGCAGCTCGATGTCGAGCACCCCCCGATCGACGTCGATGACGATCTCGTCACCTTCCTCGACGATCGCGATCGGCCCGCCGAGCGCGGCCTCGGGTGCAACGTGGCCGACCATCAGGCCGTGCGTGCCGCCCGAGAAGCGGCCGTCGGTCAGCAACGCGATCGAATCGCCGAGACCCTCGCCCACGAGCGCCCCGGTGACCAGCAGCATCTCCTGCATCCCCGGCCCGCCGACCGGGCCCTCGTAACGGATGACCACGACGTCGCCGGGCTTGATGAACTGGGCGCGAACCGCGTCGAAACAGGCCGCCTCGGAGTCGAAGACACGGGCCGGGCCGCGGTGCTGGCGGCGCTCATGGCCGGCGAGTTTGACGACGCAGCCGTCGGGCGCCAGCGAGCCGTGCAGGATGGCCAGCCCGCCGGTCGGCTTGAGCGGGGTCTCGAGCGGGACGACGACCTTCTGTCCCGGCGTCTCGACCGCGTCGGCCGCGATCCCGGCGATCGTCCGGCCGTCGACGGTCACCTCGTCGCCATGGAGGAGGCCGGGACGCTTGAGCAGCTCACGCATGACCAGCGCCACGCCGCCCGCTTCGAACATGTCGGTCGCGGTGTAGCGGCCGCCCGGCTGCATGTCGGCGATGACCGGCGTTCGATCGGCGACGACCCCGAACTCGTCGATGTCGAGCGGGATCCCGTACTCGTGGGCGATGGCCAGGAGGTGCAGGACGCCGTTGGTCGAGCCGCCCGTCGCGGCCACGCTGGCGATCCCGTTCTCGAGCGCCCGGCGGGTGACGATCGACGACGGCCGCACGTCGCGCCGCACGAGGTCCATGACCAATGTGCCCGCCGTGTGGGCGGCGGCGTCCTTTGACGGGTCCTCGGCCGGGATCCCGTTGAGGCCGGCCGGCGAGAGACCGATGAACTCGAGGACCGTGCTCATCGTATTGGCGGTGAACTGGCCACCGCAGGCACCGGGACCTGGGCACGCCGCGTTCTCGATCTCGTACAAGCGCTCGAGGGTGATCTTGCCGGCCCGGTAGGCGCCGATCGCCTCGAACACGCTCACCACCGTGGCATTGCGTTTGCCGTCGACGATGCCCGGGTAGATCGTCCCGTTGTAGAGAGCGAGTCCAGGGACATCGAGCCGGCCGAGGGCCATCGCGGCGCCGGGGAGGGTCTTGTCGCAGCCGACCAGGCAGACCAGGCCGTCGAGCAGGTGCCCACGGACGACGAGCTCGATCGAGTCGGCGATCACCTCGCGGCTGATCAGCGAGGCCTTCATCCCCTCCGTGCCCATCGAGACGCCATCGCTGACCGCGATCGTGTTGAACTCCATCGGGGTGCCGCCGGCGGCACGGATGCCGGCCTTGACGTGCTCCGCCAGGCGACGTTGGTTGTAGTTGCACGGCATCGTCTCGATCCAGTTCGTCGCGACACCGACGAGCGGCCGAGCCAGGTCCTCGTCGGTGAACCCGATCGCCTTGAGCATGGCCCGGGCGGCCGCGCGATCGGGGCCGTCGGTCAGCGCCGCAGAATGGCGCTTGGCGGGATCGGATGCGGGTGGCGTGTCGGACATCGGGGGCTCCTGGTCGGGCAGTGTCTCGGGCGGCTTCGCGCTAACCCTACACGGGCCGGAGCGAGTCGAGGCCGGGTGTCCTCCTGGGCCGCCTCCGGGCGTGCGTGGCGGCCGCGTGGCACGCCCGAAGTCCGCTACGTCCGCACGCACTCGCCTGTGTCGACGGGGGCGTAGCGGCCAAGGCCAGGTGCGATGCGTGCTGCGACCTCGGTCGCCGACAGGGCATAGCCCACGTCCGGGTTCGTCTTCGCCTCGGCGAAGACGATGCCACCGATCGTGCCGTCGGCCAAAACGAATGGCCCACCACTCTCCCCGCGATCGATGGCGGCACGCAGCTCGAGGACTTGCCGACGTACCTTGGACACGCCGTAGATGTCGAGGCCAGTGGCCGCGAAATGGCCCGAGACGGCGGCCGGCACGATGGTCAGCGCGCCGCCGCCGGGGTAGCCGAGCGCCGCACCCAGGTCGCCACGACCGGGATCCTTCCGGGCTAGGAAGAGCGGTGGAGCGGTCAGCCCGTCCACCCGGAGCAGCGCGATATCGAGGTCTGGATCGAACAGCACTGGCACCGCATCGAAGAGCCGACCGCCGACGGCGTTGACCCGTATGCCGTCGGCGTCTGCCCCGGCCA
>JANMBS010000464.1:0-1536 GCA_031360525.1 Thermomicrobiales bacterium | reverse complement strand
GGAAGATATTGCCCTCGGTGAGACCCGTCGTGCGCACGATGTCGAGCGGGGTCTGGACGTTGCGGTAGAGGATGATGTCGCGGATGTTCGGGGCGAACTCGGCGATCCGGTCGATGACCGCGTCGCCGAACGCCTCGCGCTGGTCGTCCCACGTCCCGAGCTCGGGCGCCAGCTTGTACGGGGCGTACTGGACGAAGCAGCTGATGACGTGCTTGCCGGGCGGCGCCATCGAGGGATCGACCAGGGTGGGGATGATCATGTCGATGTACGGCTTGCGGCTGAACCGCCCGTACTTCGCGTCGTCGTAGGCAGTCTCCATGTCGTCGATCGAGGGGCTGAAGCTGATCGCCCCGCGGAGGTGCTCGCCGACGCCCGGCAGGCTCGTGAACTCCGGCAGCCGGTCGACCGCGAGGTTGACCTTGCCCGACGAGCCACGGAACTTGAAGCGACGGACCTCGGCCTCGAATGACGGGTCGAGCGAGCCCGCTTCGAGCAGGTTCAGGAATGTCTGGCGCGAGTCGAGCGACGACAGGATCGAGTCGGCATGGATCACCTCGCCCGACTCGAGCGCGACACCGACCGCCCGACCGCCCTGGACGATGATGTTGGCGACCGGAGCGTTCGTGCGGATCTCGGCGCCGAGAGCCCGGGCCGCGCTGCCGATGGCGTTGCTGACCCCACCGGTCCCGCCCTTTGGGATCCCCCAGGCACGGAAGGCGCCATCGATCTCGCCCATGTAGTGGTGGAGCAGGACATACGCCGTCCCCGGGCTCTTGACGCCCTGGTAGGTGCCGATGATCCCTGATGCGGACATCGTGGCCTTGAGCGGGTCGCTCTCGAACCACTGGTCCAGGAACTCAGAGGCGCTCATCGTCATCAGCTGGATGAAGACCGCCTGCTGGCGCTGCGGGAGCTGCTGGAAGCGGCGGGCGAGCCCGGCCAGCGGCATGAGCGGTCGCGGGTCCATGCTCGTCAGGTCGGGCGGGGTGATGGCCAGGATCGGCTTGATGAAGCGGGCCATCTCGACCATCAGCTGGCCGTATTCCTCGTAGGCCTCGGCGTCGCTCGCCGACCAGCGGCGCAACTCGCGGATCGTCCGGCCGTGGTCGTTGACGCGCCACAGGTAGTCGCCACCGCCCGCCTTCGGGCCGCCACCCTTGGGCAACGGCGTGAACGTCCCGTCGAGCGGCAGGATGTCGAGGCCGTGCTTCGGCAGCTGGAGGTCGCGGATGATCTCGGGGCGCAACAACGACACGACGTACGAGAAGACCGAGAAGCGGAAGCCCGGGAAGATCTCCTCGGTCACGGCCGCGCCACCGAGGAGATGTCGCTTCTCGAGGACCAGCGTCTTGAGCCCGGCGCGAGCGAGGTAGGCGGCGCTGACGAGCCCGTTGTGGCCGCCACCGATGACGACCGCGTCGTAGGACTGGACCAAGGAAGGCGTCCTCCGAGACTATCCAGAATGCATACGTTTGATGCACGAGTCTACCCGACCCGTCGGCTCCCGCGCCGACGTGCAAGTCGCCTAGGCTGAGC